>NZ_JACJON010000042.1 GCF_014695585.1 Microcoleus sp. FACHB-831
ACTGCTTATACCGCCGCTAGGGAATACTTAATTGCTAGCCTCGATAGTTTACCTGGTGAGATTTGGCTACAACACTATGAGCTAGCCTTTACTCTGCATAAAGAACTAGCAGACGTTGAATATTTAAAAGGCAACTTTGCTCGATCAGAAGTATTAATTGAAATTACTTTATCTCAAGCAAAATCCGCCCTTGAGAAAGCTGAAATTTACAATATGCTGATTGTACAATATACCCTGACTGCAAAATATTCAGAGGCTATTCAAGCAGGGCTAAAAGCTCTTAGCTTGCTAGGGATAGACTTGCCGCAAGACGACTTGCCCACAGCAGTTATGGTAGAACTTGCTGAAGCAAAAGCAAATTTAGAAAACAAAAAACTTGCTTCTTTGATTAACGGAGAAAAGATGAAAGATGATGATAAAAAACTTGCCTTAAAGTTGTTAGGTAATATGGGGCCGTTGACCTTTGTTTCCTCTCAAGAACTATGGAAGTTAACGGTAGCTAAAGCAATTAATCTTTCTCTTAAATATGGGTTTGTAGCAGAAGGGTCGTATGGCTACTCTTGTTATGGAATTATATTGAGCGCAATTTTGGGTGATTATAAATCGGCTTTTGAGTTTGGTAAGCTAGCTATACAACTAAGCGAAAATTCTAATAATTTATCACAGAATTGTCAAGATAATGTTATATTTGCCAATTACTTGAGTTGTTGGATAAAACATATAAAAATTACTAATGCTATTAATAGCGAAGCTTATAAAGTAGGGTTGCAATCCGGAAATTTACAATGGACAGGGTACAACCGTATGTTTCAAACAATGACTTTATTCTATCAGGGAATAAATCTGGAAGATATTTTATCAGAAATATCAAATTTCATGCTAGTTTGCCAAAAAACTAAAAATCAATGGGCAACTGATATTATATCGGCGAATAAGCTAGCTGTATTGAGTCTAATAGGGCAAGACGATGAAATTAGCGAAGCCCAACAGGTGGAGACTTTTTATCAGCATAAAAGCATGGCAGCTATCTGCGAATATCATGTTTTAAAAGCCCAACTTTTGTATATGTATGAAAAACCTAATGAAGCGTTGGAATGGGCTATTTTATCCTTAGACATAATTAATTACATTATGGGTCACATTTCTAGCTCTCATCATAATTTTTACTATTCACTCATTTTAACTGCGGTATATCCAACAGCTTCAGAATCACAACAAAAACAATATTTGGAGACATTGGCAGCTAATCAACAACAGATGAAGATTTGGGCGGATAATTGCACTGAAAACTTTCTCCATAAATACCTCTTAGTAGAAGCTGAAATTGCCCGCATTAATGGCAAGGATTTAGAAGCAATAGAATTGTACGATCGCGCTATTGAATCAGCCTCATCTAACGGCTTTGTTCAGAATGAAGCTTTAGGAAATGAACTAGCTGCTAAGTTCTGGCTAGGTAAAGGAAAAGAGAAGTATGCCAAAGCTCACATGACAGAAGCTTATTATGCATACCAACGGTGGGGCGCTAAACGCAAAGTAGAAGATTTAGAAGAAAAATATCCGCACCTTATTACCCGAACATCTACATCGCTTCGCATTAAAGACACCGGAGTTACTACTACCCATCGTTCTTCTACTGGCAGTAGTTCTAATGCGTTAGATTTAGCAACGGTAATGAAAGCTAGCGGGGCGATCGCTGGTGAAATTGTCCTGGATAAGTTACTGGCTTCTTTGATGAAAATATCAATAGAAAATGCCGGGGCACAAAAAGGTTTACTTATCTTGGCTAGAGAGGGAAAACTGCTCATAGAAGCTTCTTCATCGGTTGATTCAAAAGAGGTAGTCGTCCAGCAATCTACTCCGCTTCATGGTTGCGAAAATTTGCCCCTGACAGTAATTAATTATGTAAAGAGAACTCACTCGGATGTAGTTCTCAGTGATGCTGGTAGCGAGGCCAGATTTGCCAATGACCCATACATTGCTTTAAATAAGTCGAAGTCTGTCTTATGCAGCCCCATACTTAATCAAGGTCAATTAGTTGCTATCCTTTACTTGGAAAATAATTTAACTGTTGGCGCGTTTACTCCCGATAGGCTAGAAGTCTTAAAACTACTTTCTGCTCAGGCAGCTATTTCTCTGGAAAATGCTCTGCTCTATGCTTCTATGGAACAGAAAGTGCAAGAGAGGACGCAAGAATTATCCCAAACCCTAAACGAACTGCAACGCACTCAGACGCGATTGATCCAGAATGAAAAAATGTCTAGCTTGGGTCAATTAGTGGCTGGTGTTGCCCACGAAATTAATAACCCAGTTAACTTTATTTACGGCAATCTTGTCCACGTTAATGAATATACTCAAGACCTGCTAAATCTGGTGCAACTGTATGCCCAGCACTATCCCAATCCGGTTTCTGAGATTCAAGAGGAGACTGAGGAAATTGAAATAGATTTCCTGGTTGAAGATTTGCCTAAAATACTGTCATCAATGAAGGTGGGGGCTGACAGAATACGCCAAATTGTTCTTAGCTTGAGAAACTTCTCGCGTCTTGATGAAGCAGAAATGAAAGCCGTCGATATTCACGAGGGTATAGATAGCACGTTGCTGATTCTGCAAAGTCGTTTGAAAGCTAAAACAGACAGTCCCGCTATTAAGGTAATCAAAGAGTATGGCCAATTGCCGCCAGTCGAGTGTTATGCTGGTCAGCTCAACCAAGTATTGATGAATCTCTTGGCTAATGCAATCGATACTCTCGAAGAAGTAGGTAGCGATGGAAGGGTAATGGGGAATTACCAGGCAATAGCGCAAGCATCTTGCCCGAATTTCTCAGAACGAGGTGAAGAAAGTTCTAATGGCCAATCGCGGAGTGTTGCGAACGGTAGCGAGGCAACCTCAATTATTAATTACAAATTACCTACGATTCGGATTCGCACTTGTGTTACAGACGGAGGGCGGGTTTTAATAGGCATTGCCGATAATGGCTGCGGCATGACGGAAGAGGTGAAGAAACGGGTATTCGACCCTTTCTTTACAACAAAACCTATTGGTAAAGGGACGGGATTGGGCTTGGCAATTAGCTACCAGATTGTTGTGGAAAAACATGGCGGTCAGTTGCAGTGTGTCTCAACAGTTGGGGAAGGGACGGAGTTTGTTGTTGAGATTCCAATACGTCAGCAACATTAAATATCTGCTCAAGTAGGCTTGTTTTGTTTGTGAGATAAAAGGCGATCGCTATTGTCAATAATTTTAGCGATCGCCTTGATGCCCCGCTACTAATCCCGGACTTCCAGAGCGTACTGAGAACAGAGCGATCGCACTTCTTGTCTCATGCGATCGCGCACGCTTTCTGGGGACACGACAACACAATCTTTCCCATACCTCAACACTTCTCGGAAAAACCAGAAGGTATTGGAAATCTGCCGAACTACCTGTCGAACTTTTGGTTGGTCTCTCAACCAGTCATTCTTGATATCCGCAGGTTTGGCTTTATAGGCGAAGGCTAAGCCACCAAAAAGATGCATCTCAATTTCGAGCTGACTTAGACCAGAACGCCACTGTCCTTCCACAGGTACGATCGCAGCCCCTGGCGGAATGCGATCCAAGCGGAGGCACCAGTTGTGATGCAGTTCTGGTAAGTCTTGATTTCCTTCTGTTTCATCGCACCAACAGTCTAGATATTCCCGTTTTTCGTGGAAGGTAATCTGGGCGTGGCGAATTGTGAAACTCCAGGGGCGGTCGGCGGCATCGCGGTAGACAAGTTGAAAAGGCTGCTGGCGGCGGATGTAGGGTTCGATTTCTAATCGCCAAGCTGCGGGCGGGGTCTTTAGGAAGTCTTCTATTTGTTTTCTTAGAGGAATAGATAGTTCACTGCGTTCGAGTAGCAAACTCGCAATTTTTGTAGCTTCCTCAATTTGTCCAGCATCAGTCAAGCTGTGGACAGCCTGTGCAAGTGCTTGAATACGAGTTTCTGACCAGTCGTTGTTTGGCGCAACTAAGAATTGCTGACGAGCGATCGCTTCCACTAATCCAGAGATATTGGGGCGATCGCCCCGCATCATGCCCAATTCACGAGCGATCGCTTCTAGTTGGGCTTTGTCTTGGTCGGAGATGGACAAAGTAATCGACTGACCTTTTCGGCTCACTAGCTCTCCTCTCTCAATTTGATACGGACAAATTTAGATTTTGTCCTTGCTAATTTCTATTTTGTCTGCCATAGTGTAATAGTCCAACAAACACGGACAAATAAATTTTAGATACGGACAAACAGATGACATCCGTATATTCCATAACTCTTAGACCGATTTATTCTTACCCTGCTGATGAACAGCCTTTGGGCGTGAAGCTGCCAGATGGCTGGTCACTTTCCTGGCATCAGGTAGCAACGTTGAAAGCACTGCGCGCTCCAGAAATTGATGTGGTGTCCAATACAGCCGTGACTGGCGATGGCAAAAGTTTGGCAGCTTATCTGGAGACATTACAAGGCAATATTTCGGCGATCGCGCTGTATCCCACTAACGAACTTGCCCGCGATCAGGAGACTCAAATTAAGGGCTACGTTAAGCAATTTCAGCCACCTAATGAGCCGCGTGTTGTGCGACTTAGCGGGCAAGATTTAGAAATCTACGCCGCGCAGGAGGGCTTAAAAAAAGCTGCTGCGATCGCTAGTCGGTCGGGGCAATCTGAAATTTTGCTAACTAATCCAGATATTTTTCACTATCTGCATCGAGGTGTTTATCTAAACCCCAAAGATAGTCCGGACAAACTGTGGGGGCGAATAGACAAGGATTTTGACTTATTCATTTTTGATGAATTTCACGTTTTTGCTGCCCCCCAGATTGCTAGCGTCATCAACACAATGCTGTTAATACGCCATACTAACAGGCGCAAAAAGTTTCTTTTTCTGTCAGCGACGCCGAACGAACAGCTTATTGAGCGATTGCAACTAGCGGGGTTTCGTTGCCGACAAATTAATCCAATTGAAGAAAATAAATACCAATTTCCAGATACTCAAAAGCAATGTAAGGAGTTGCAATTGCAAGGATGGCGACAGGTATCGCGGGAAATTATTCTTGAGTTTGTTCCCTTGTCACCAACTTCTAAGGCTTCTGAAACTTGGCTGAAAGAAAACAGCGATCGCATCCTGGCTCATTTTCAACAATATCCTGGTAGCAAAGGAGCAATTATCCTCAACTCGATTGCAGCGGTGAAGCGTCTTACGCCCTTTTTTAGAGAATTGTTGCAGCCGTATGGTTTGGTAGTTGGGGAGAATACGGGATTATCTGGGAAAGAAGAGAAAGAGCGATCGCTACAAGCAGATCTAGTTTTCGGAACCAGCACAATCGATGTGGGGGTTGATTTTAAGATAAATTTTTTAATCTTTGAATCAGCAGATGCAGGGAACTTCATCCAGCGTTTAGGAAGATTAGGACGGCATGATGATTATGAGCGTCATGGGAAAAAGGTTACTTTCGAGAAATTTACAGCTTACGCATTAACTCCCAACTTTTTAGTAGAAAGACTGTTTCTCGGTGAATCTCCACCCCTAGAGTCAGAGGGTATTTACGATCGTCCTTTTTTTCACGCCCAAATTAGTGAGAAATATCGACAAATTAATGATTTTCGAGGATATTACTCTCGCTGGGGAGCAGTGCAGTCAGTTAGTCTGTGCTGTAAATTAGGGCATCCTACGATTAAACAACAGTATGCAGGCAGTCAGGAGGCATTTCGGGCAGGGTGTCAGCTAGTATTTAAAACTAGCTTGGGTAAAGTTGCAGGTGAAGTTAAGAAGTGGGGGAATGAGTGGCAACAACTGTCAGGGAAAAAAGGAAACCTTATTGCGGAAGATGCTTATAGTTTCCGAGGTTCTAATCCTCTCCAGTGTGGTATTTACGATCTAACAGAGGCAAAGGAGGGAGACAGATTTAAAACCTACGATTTACCGGGAATTTTGAGCAATCTGGAAATCGAGGTGATGACTAAAGAGGGGTTTATGCGATCGCTCCTCCAAACTGCTGAACGCACAGAACATCCTATTGCTAAGGGGAGGTTTGATTACTGTCTTGCATTTATGAAGTTGCGTTCTTATCGCGAGGAGCGTTTGAACTGGAAATTTACCTATTCAGGTAATTTGGATGCGATCGCAGATGCTTGGAAGGTTCAGGTTTTGGCTGGGATTGAGGTTTGGCAACCTGAGAATTATTGGATTGGTGAAATTAACAAGCAGCTGAAGAACCAAGGTTTAGTCAGTTATGTGCTACGTCGTCCCGTCGCGGAAGTGCGATCGCGCTTGCGTCTCCCCATGCACTTTGCAATTTATCCCATTAGCGATCGTTACAGTTTTCACGATGCAACTGCACCTTATTCTATTGCCTTTGGTCAATCAGCTTTGCTGGTAGATACGCTCACATACTGGCTCAAGAGCAAGGGAGGTGAAGCATGGTTCGCCTAGTTTCAATCCCTGATAGGGATTTTGGTTACTGGTTTACAGCGAGGGGGCATCAGCCCATAAATTCAGTGGCGGAAATTTCAATCCCTGATAGGGATTTTCGGTGGATCGAAGATCGGAAGGCGACATTGAATTTGCCCGCTTATTTTGAGCTTACACCAACTTGGCGTAAGTTAGTCAATAAATTTAGAGTATATTACTGTCTTCCGAAACTGTATTTATTTACAGCAGTGCTACCATCTAAGCAGTGGCATCAGCCCTTAAGTACAGAGACGGAAATTCGTTGGACGGCATTTGTGCCCTTTTCTGACGCTTCCATGCCCTTCTTAAGCGAGAAGTCACAATTCACAAAAAATGAATGGAGGTTCCGCTACATGGGCAACTATGAGCAGCTGGAACTCTTCGATCTGCGTGCTTACACATCTGAGCAGCCTACTGCAAGTGATGGTGAGGAAAAGCCGTTCGAGGAGATTCAGCAAAGTATCGATTGTGAACAGCTAGAACTCGATTTGTTTCCGCAGCAGCCTTACAAGACTCCTAGAGAGCTGATGAGATTAGCTGCATAACTCTTAGCTAAACGGGGGCTGAAAATTAATCAATTCAAAAGCCCCCTCTTTGTCAAGATTTAAGCAATTAGAACATAAACCGCAATGAATACACTATCACTATAAGAATTAAAAGCACTTTCTCCACAACTTGCTGAGAAAGTTCCTTATCTAAAACTGGTAGTTCTCTTCGGTTTCCGGGCCACAGGTCATATCAATGCCAAAAGTAACTGGTGTTTTCCTGCACTCTACGATGAATAAATCCGTCATAAGGCAGTTTTAAAAAAAAATAAAAATAGCTCCCCCAGGAAGTAACTATGAAACCTTTATAGAGGTTAGTCGTTGGGGAATAATTACAAGGCAGTTTGTAAAATCGCCTGGTTCACCTTTACGAAGAAATAGACACAGTACAAGTTTACGCAGCAAGTCAGATAATTATGCAAAATTATCCGATTTATTAAAGGCAAGCGCTCGATTACTTATATTCATTAGAGGCTGAGAATGGCTAATAAACATAAACATTCTGATGAACAAGAAAAACAGCTATCTCTATTTGATGCAGAACGTTATGTTAATTGTTGTGAATCATCAGATTCACAAGAAGATTGGTTGCAAGATGATGATTTAGGTTCCAGCTTTGAAAGCAGCGATCGCACCATCGAACCTAAACAGAGCGAGTTACTAACACTCAAACTATTGCGAGAGGCGATTCAGACTCAGAATCCAGGCGATCGCGTAATGAGTGACTTCGCGGAGTATGTCTTACCAAATTTGCTGCGGGTGGCAATTGGCGTTACTGCAAAAGGTGGTAAGTTTTTTGATGAACTCGATCGCAAAAATGAAGCAGAAGGAAAAGATAGAGTTCGACGGGACAATGCAGGCGATCAATCGCTCAATACCCATTTACTCAATGGACTGTTTCCAGCTAACTTAATAGAGCAACGGCTGGAAAAACTCAACACTACCGTGCGGCGGGTGGTGGGTGAACTGGAACGAAGGCTGGTAATTGCTGGGTTTATTTTGCATGACTTTGAAAAATTCCCTGATGTGCCAGGTGATTGTCGCAAATTACCGCTAGAAAAGCATCGTCAAATTATTGATGAAAAAGTGCGTCAATTGGGTTTAGATCGCTTCATCAATCCTGACAACTTGGAAGCATATCGGGAGTATATAGATGATTTACTGTGTTTAGCTTATAATGCCCAGCGGCGTTATGATACTAATTGGAATTTTTCCGAGTTTGGGTTAAATCCAGTATTGCGCGATCGCACTCTCCGCTGTCTTGCTGACTTAACTTGTCTAGCAGATTCTTTGGCTTCAATTGTCAAACATCCCCAAGATGCAGAAGATACAAAGCTAAACGAGTTAATCCATAGTCTCAGTGATGGACAATTAAAATTCACTTACCACAGAATTTCTGAAAACCGAGGCGTACTAACAAACGTAGTAAATAACGCTTGTATGGAGGCTCACATCAGCCTTAATACCGACGATTGCACCTACTACGAACCGCTGCTATATCTACCAACAGGAGTAATCTACTTAGCAAGACGGGATGCTCCATCAGTTCCAGTTGAAGATTTACCAGAACGAGTTGTTAGCAAGATTAAAAACCTGTGCGCCAGTCAGTTGCGATCGCGGCAAACTGGCTTTGGTAGAGATGGCAAAGGCATGAAATATGCTGATTATTACACGCTGTTTTTTGATGCGCCAGGTTTGATGCAAGTCGCACTCAGCGCAACACTGAGGATTCTAAATCCGGGTAAAATTTCTGTTGCTAAAAGCCGCAGCGATAACTTGATAAAATATCAGCGCCAGGAAATTTTATCAGCGGATTACAATTTTAGTTTTACAGACGATATGCGGATTGACCAGATTGCTGAATTCGGCGATCTGATCGGTCGCAAGATTTGGGGAGAACAAGTTAATCAAATCGAAATTGAACGCAAGAAAGATAAAAAAATCCCTGCATTACCCCATCTCGATATTGTCGAAGAAATTGCTAAATTATGGAATTTGTCGGAGTATCTGCCAGCAATCAAAGAAATTCAGCGAATTAATGAAAGTCTCAAGGAACACAAGCTTAAAGGTAACACTGGTGGCGTTCCCTATGAGTGGTATTATTTGGCTGCAAAGTATCTAGAATTTCATCCAGGAGTTGAGGATGTACGCGAGATTTGTGAAGGCGCGATCGCTCACATTTCCCAACTAATTCAACCCATTATCGCTCAATACAAATTGCCCGATGGTTGGGATGATTTGCGGCTTTGGGTAACGCGAGTTGTCATGCTACCAGGAAAAACGCCATCTACGACAGCAGATCCCTCTGAAGTATTCTTAGACGAGTTAGAACGCTACCAGCTAGCCAAGAAACAGGGACGAGGAAGACAACTAATTTGCTCTATTTCCCATTCTGCTTACACGGTGACAGAGCAAATGGAGTCAGCCGTTTTATTCACGCCTCAAGTTTATACCAATAAACAGATGTTGGGAGGTTCTAATGCCAAACGCAACATCTCTAGTATTGCTGGAATTGAGATAATGTTGCGGCAAATCTTGATGAATCAAACTCAAGCTGTAGGTAAGAGATTTGAAGATGGCAAATATCGCTATCTCTATTTTTATCCTACTTATTACTTCACGCCAGAAACTAACAATTTTCTGCAAAAGGCGTACAGCGGTATTGCTCAAACTCGCTTTGATACTAGCATCCGCGACCACTTTATCAGTAAGGATTTGCAAGCGAACTTTGAGCGCGATCGCTATCAAAGTGTAGATGCTTTCCTAATTGATGAAAACATCGAACCAGGGAAAGATCGTACCTTCAAGCTCTCCTACCCAGAAGACCAGCCTTTGACATTCTACTTCATGGCATTACCTCCAGGACGAGATGGGACGGATACGGAATCTTGGGTAATGCCTACCTGGTTAGCTTTTGCTTTCCCGATGATTCTGGATGTCAAAACAGTGGTTTCAGAGTCTCCCATACCACCATTTAATGATGGGGCAGAGTTTGAGGAAAGCGTATTTATTGATAGTGCGCCGCAAGCTTTTAGAGTTTTGACAAAGCGCGATCGCTTCCGGCTCGACTACATCTTAGAAGGCTGGAATGAAAATGGCAAGTCTTATCCCGCGCCACTCAATGTATTAACAGCAGCTTATGCCATTCATCTTGATGTTAATGCACGACAAGGAAAAACTGGTTATGACTCCAACTGGGGAAAATTTACCGAACTAGCGAAAGATTTTGAAACAAATTCGCTATACGTGTTCGCTTACTTAAATAAGTGGATTCGCCGTCAAAAAATCGATGCACCTAGAATTGATAAGGTAAAACTCTATGCCTATCATTTCTATCCCTGCTTCGATCCTTATGCAAGATATAATCCAGAAACGGAGGAATTGATAGTGGGAGAAGAATCAAGTCTAAATCATCCCAAAAAGCTGACGGAATTGTATCGCAAGTTTTACAGAGCAAATAAGCGATATAACCCTAAAGCAAATGCTGTGTTGAAACCTATTGATATTGCGTCTAAAACAATTCTTGAAGCCGATCCAAGTTTTCAGGGTGAAGCCTTAGTTGCTGTTGTTGCTGCTGAAGTTTCTAAGTTGTTGGATCGAGTGCATTCCTCCACCGCTGAAGGACGCTGGATATTCAAAAAGCGAGAGGAAGAACGAGAAGCAATTTTAGATTTTGCTCGGTACTTTGTTGAAGAGGTATTTGAAAAGTCTTTTGCAGGCGATCGCGCTCGTTTAGCAGGGCGTCAAATTAACCTAATTCGAGATACTTGCGAATTTTTATATCGCCTCGAAGATGACAAAGAAAGTCGGGCTAGAGATGAAATATCTCGTGATGATTCACAGGATGAAGAAGATTAATTTCTCGGTTAATTTCTCGTTACCAGGCTGGAGCCTGGTAACGAAAGAGTAGAGGCTCTGCCTCTTTTGATTAAGCTGGAGGCTCCTGCCTCCAAAAGAAGCATTCCCAGGCTCCAGCCTGGTAACGAGAAAATAAGAAATATCTGGAGACAAAACTATGAGTTTTCTGAAAAGTGTTGACGCTAAGTTCTTTCACGCCGAAATTCCCTACAAGCCTATGGGTAAGTATGTTCACTTCCTCACACTGCGGATCACCGAATCCTATCCCTTATTTCAAACAGATGGAGAACTCAACAAGGCACGGGTGCGATCTGGTATAAAAGACCAAAAACCTATCAGCCGTCTGACTATGTTTAAACGCAAACAATCCACTCCAGAACGTTTAGTCGGTCGGGAATTGCTGCGAAACTATGGACTAATGACTGCTGAGGATTGCGAATATAACGTCAAGTTCGCAATGAATAATCCTGACTGTATTATCTATGGATTTGCTATTAGCGATTCTGGTTCGGAAAAATCCAAAGTAGTAGTCGATACAGCATTTTCAATTACATCTTTTGATGAATCTCACGAAACTTTCACCCTCAATGCTCCCTATGAAAACGGCACAATGGCATCAAAGGGTGAGGCAGATTCTAAACTAGGTGAAATTACCAGCCGAATTAACCAGCAAGACCACATTAAACCACAAGTTTTTTTTCCTAGTATCGTCACCTTAAAAGACCCAACAGAGGCTGGCTTTTTGTATGTTTTAAACAACATCCTCAGAACGCGACACTACGGCGCACAAACTACGCGCACTGGTCGAGTCAGGAATGAGTTAGTAGGTGTAGTATTCGCAGATGGAGAAATTACCAGTAACCTGCGGTGGACGCAAGCTATATACGACAAACTGCAAGCCGACAATAAAATAAACTCCCGCGATCCGCTGAATGAAGATGATGCGATCGCGGCTGCTAAAAGTGCCATTGAAATGTTAATGTCTGAAGAGTTTATTGTGCATACAGATTTTGTCGGCGATCGCTTTACTTCTCTGTTAACTGAGGTAAAATCTCTGACAGGAAGTGAAGATGGTATTAAGCAAATTTTGCAGCAGGCTGATAGCGAAGCTAAAGCCTATGCTAAAAAGCATATCAAACTGAAGCCTGAAGGTGAAAAAGCTAAGGCTGGAAAATCTGCAAAGGCAGGGTAACATTGATGACAATAATTCATCGCTGCCAGTTAGAGTTGCACGATAGCCTCTATTATGCCACGAGGGAGATCGGGCGACTCTACGAAACTGAGCCAGTTATTCACAACTACGCTCTCTGTTATGCGCTAGGGTTGGTGGATAGCGAAGTCTACTCCACCAATGTTACCGAAGAACACTCCTATCGCTACTTTTGTCGCGAACAAATACCCAAATATGAGGAGCATTTAACGCCGCTAAATCAACAGGGAATTTATTTAACACCAGCGCGATCGCTCTCCCACTCAACTACGCTCAATACTTGGAAATACGCTAACAATAACTACCACGTTGAGATGGAAAAAACTCAGAAAAATATCCCCAGTTTTGGCAGAGCCAAAGAGATTGCCCCCGAAAGCAAATTTGAGTTTTTTGCCATTGCCCAAAAGTCTCTTGCACTGCCCCGCTGGATTCGTCTGGGTAAATGGATGAGCAAAGCACATATAGAGATTGTTGAAACGCAGGAAGTTAAGCCATCCAATAACGAGCAACAGTTTACTTTTCCATACCCGCTCAACCCTCTAGATGTGATGTTTACGCATCAGGTGTTTAGCTACGATGTCATAAATATGCCACCAGTTAGCCTAATTCAAAATGTAAAAATACAAGGAGAATTCTATCAATTTGGTAAGCTAAAAATTCCCGCACGAATGCACTATCGCTTTAAGGGGTGACAATTACTTTGACTTTTTGAGCTGCTATATAGGAGTATATAAATATGCCTCATAGCCTAGTTCTTAACCTACTTCCCCAATCGCCAATTCCTCCACAGTTTTTGACGGGGAGGCATTTACACGCCCTTTTCTTAACTCTCGTTAGTTCGGTGGACAGAACGTTGGGCGAACGCTTGCACGATGCAGCTGCTGATAAAGCTTTCACCCTCAGTCCTTTGCAAGCGTGCAAACAGCCCAAGCGCATTATCGGAAAAAACCATAACTTGCAATGGGAACATCAACTAGCAATCCCTGGTGGCACTCCTTGCTGGTGGCGCATCTCTTTGTTAGATGACACTTTATTTAGCCAACTTACTCATCTGTGGCTCAATCTTAACCCCAGTCACCCTTGGCATCTCGGTCCCGCTGACTTATATATTACTAGCATTCAGGGAACACCCCAATCTACTCAACCTTGGGCAAATGCTATTACTTATGCTCAATTGTACGAGCAGGCGTCTGATAGCGATCGCACTATTCCTTTCTCTTTTGCCACTCCTACTGCTTTCCGACAGGGGCAGTACGATACTACTCTCCCTACGCGAGAATGCGTGTTTAATAGTCTCTTGAATCGATGGCACAAATACAGCGGCATTGAATTATCTAATATCCCAATTGAGGCAGTTTTTCCTAATTTTGTTGATATCCGCACCGAAATTACTGCTGACTCGCGCAGCAAGTTTATCGGCATTGTAGGAGAAGTTAGCTATCGTTTGCTGGGAGATGTTGAACCAATTGCAATTAAGCAGATTAATGCTTTGGCTGATTTTGCTCTCTACAGCGGCGTTGGCAGAAAGACACCGATGGGCATGGGTATGCTACGACGGCTGCATTATTCTAGATAGTAATTAATTCTTTTCAATACATACTATAAATTTCAAGCGGATGACCGCATATATTTACTTGCAAAAAATCACATTCTTTGTCTAAATCTAGTGAGTTGCAAAAATATATGAATGACTTGGAATATATCCCCATCGCTGCATTGAACCAATATTCTTACTGTCCGCATCGCTGCTGGCGGATGTTCTGTGCTGGTGAATTTACCGAAAACCAATATACGATAGAAGGCACAAGTTTGCACGATCGCGTACACAGTTTTGGTGAAGGAAATCGCGAGGAAGTTTGGCAAGTTCGGGCAATTTGGCTTAAATCAGAAAAATACAAGCTTATTGGTAAATCAGATTTGATTGAATGCCAATCAGGTCAGTTGTATCCAGTGGAATACAAGCGCGGTTTTCGGGGAGAATGGGATAACGATGAGTTGCAAGTTTGCGCCCAAGCGTTATGTCTTGAAGAGATGACGGGGCAAACTATTACTACTGGCTATGTTTATTATGCGCGATCGCACCAACGTCAAAGGGTAGAAATTTCTAGCGATTTGCGACAAAGCGCGATCGCTACAATTCAAGCTGTATTAACTTTGCTGCAAACAGGAGAAATGCCTAAGCCTGTTTACGACAAACGCTGTAAAGGATGCAGTCTTTACTCGCAATGTTTGCCTGGGGCAGTTGACAAAGTTGCGCGTTATCAAGAAGTGAGTTAGTAAAATTTTGTATTGCGAAAACTGCTGGTTGTAGGTAGTTCGATAAATTTAGTTTTTTCAGTGTAAAGGCAACTTGTAGAAGTTGTGAAGGAGAATGTATCATGGGAACAGTTTACGTTACGCAAGCTGATGCTTTTATCGGCAAAATAGATGAACGATTGAGTGTTAAAGCTAATAAAGAAACGCTCTTGGATGTACCGCTACTTAAGGTTGAGGGCGTTGTGGTGTTAGGTCGGGCTACGGTCTCGCCTGCTGTAGTGACAGAGCTTTTAGAACGCCACATTCCTTTAAGTTTTCTGACTCAGAACGGTCGCTATTTGGGGCGGTTGGAACCGGAAGTTACTAAAAATATTTTTGTGCGAAAAGCGCAGTGGCAAGCGGCGGGAGAATCTTCACGAGCAGTTCATGTGGTGCGGGGTTTCGTGAGGGGGAAATTGAAGAATTACCGCAATAGTTTATTGCGGAAAGAACGGGAATCTCCTAATATTAATTTATCGGCAGAAATCGCCAGATTAGATGCTGCGATCGCTCCCATCGACCGCACTGCTAGTATTGATTCTCTCAGAGGTTTGGAAGGGGCTGGCAGTGCTGCCTATTTTGGTTGTTTCGACCAATTGATCAAAGGTTCGTTATTTCAGTTTGAAGCGAGACGCCGCCGCCCTCCAACCGATCCGGTTAATGCTTTACTTAGCTTTGGCTATTCGTTACTGCGCCACGATGTTCAGGGTGCGGTTAATATTGTTGGCTTCGATCCTTATTTAGGATATTTGCACGTAGAACGTTATGGCAGACCTTCTTTAGCTTTGGATTTGATGGAGGAGTTTCGCCCCCTAGTGGTGGATGCGGTCGTGCTATCGCTAATAAACAAGCGATCGCTCGCGCCTGATGATTTTACTACGGAACCGATTTCGGGTGCTGTTTCTTTAGCGAAGGAGGGATTGCATACATTTTTAAGGGCTTATGAAGTGAAGAAACAATCGAAGTTTAAACATCCAGTTATGGGGCGTCAATGCACTTACCAAGAAGCCTTTGAAATTCAATCCCGGTTACTGGCAAAGTATCTGATGGGTGAAATAGATAAATATCCACCGTTGGTGTTGAAATAAGGAGTTGTTGTTATTTATTATGCATGTTGTTGTCAGTTACGACATTCCAGAGGATAAGCGTCGTACTAAGATTCATTCGATACTCAAGTCTTATGGAGAGTGGGTGCAGTTGAGCGTATTTGAGTGTCGGGAATTGACGGAGACTCAGTATGCCAAGTTGCGATCGCGTTTAGCTAAACTAATTAAATCTGACACTGATAGCGTTCGCTTTTACTTTCTTTGTGGCTGTTGTCAGGGTAAGGTGGAACGCATCGGCGGCGAACAACTACGCGATGACACGATGTTTTTATGTTGAAGTGCGCGGGTGGGTAGGTGTTGAGGAGAAGGGTTTCTAGAAATGCGAGCGAATTAATTGCCTGCTAAGGGTTTCGTGTTATAGACGCCCTAAGAAGATCCGCGCAACGACTGTAATGCTTGATAATCTGAGGTTTACCGGAAAAATTCTCAAGGGTGCTATTAGGAGCTGTAGTCTCTGTGTTATGATCGCTCTTGATTCGCGCAATCGTACCTTGAAAACTAAATATAACTGGCTTTTCAGTTTCGCGCGGTGCTAATTCATCAAAATCCCTATCAGGGATTGAAACTGAATTTCTTCTACTGGATAGCCAATCTTAATAGTGCTAATTCATCAAAATCCCTATCAGGGATTGAAACCACCAACTCAGCAAGCGGCAACAGCGATCGCGTCCGTGCTAATTCATCAAAATCCCTATCAGGGATTGAAACGCATTACTGCTTGGTCGATACGTTGCACCACTTGTGCTAATTCATCAAAATCCCTATCAGGGATTGAAACACAGCTTCAGGCTTAGCAATTCCCATCCACGATTGTGCTAATTCATCAAAATCCCTATCAGGGATTGAAACTATTTGTGAGTAAACCCCCGAAGGGGCGGGAATAGTGCTAATTCATCAAAATCCCTATCAGGGATTGAAACCTGAAGAGAACTCGGTTACTCCAATCAAAGAACAGTGCTAATTCATCAAAATCCCTATCAGGGATTGAAACAACTGCTGCCTCGATCCAGTCTGACACCTCTAGCGTGCTAATTCATCAAAATCCCTATCAGGGATTGAAACGAATGCTGCCACGAAAGGTTACGGTGTGGAATTCTGTGCTAATTCATCAAAATCCCTATCAGGGATTGAAACGTTTAGCTGTAACGGGCGCGGCGCGGGAAAACAGGTGCTAATTCATCAAAATCCCTATCAGGGATTGAAACTACACGCTGAAAGTTGCCGCCCTTGCTGGCATTGATGAGTGCTAATTCATCAAAATCCCTATCAGGGATTGAAACGAGGTAATTTAGCTTCCAACTTGGGTAGACAAAAGGCCAGTGCTAATTCATCAAAATCCCTATCAGGGATTGAAACCAGTGAAAGAGCAATTATAAGCAGCCATCATTCCATGTGCTAATTCATCAAAATCCCTATCAGGGATTGAAACAGTTCCATCTCGCGGATCGCAAATTGCTACCCATGCTACAGGTGCTAATTCATCAAAATCCCTATCAGGGATTGAAACAATTAGAGCTATTTGAATCTGAAGCTCAACACCTGTGCTAATTCATCAAAATCCCTATCAGGGATTGAAACCTAGCCATAAATTACTAGGATCAATAGTAATAGAAGCTGTGCTAATTCATCAAAATCCCTATCAGGGATTGAAACTTGTAGTTTCATGGCTCTAGGTAGTAACTATGTAGTGCTAATTCATCAAAATCCCTATCAGGGATTGAAACCAGAGGCATATCGTAGCCATGATGTTGATTTAGCCCGTGCTAATTCATCAAAATCCCTATCAGGGATTGAAACAGGCGTAAAAGCTTTAATGCTTTCAAATAATTCCGTGTGCTAATTCATCAAAATCCCTATCAGGGATTGAAACATCAGTTACAACGCCTATCCGCAAGGCGTTGTGAGTGCTAATTCATCAAAATCCCTATCAGGGATTGAAACTGCTTCAAAGCTTGCTTGCCTTGTTGCCCACCTAGTGCTAATTCATCAAAATCCCTATCAGGGATTGAAACTAAATGCTGATGATGCTATAGAAACCTTTTTTCTAGTGCTAATTCATCAAAATCCCTATCAGGGATTGAAACTTAGGAGGAAAGCAGGGCAGGGAAGCATTAAAGAGTGCTAATTCATCAAAATCCCTATCAGGGATTGAAACTAAATCTGTAGCGGCTTCCGGGAGGAAGATTATTGTGCTAATTCATCAAAATCCCTATCAGGGATTGAAACAGCGAGGCAATAGGGAAGCAAGTATAGGAAATGCGTGCTAATTCATCAAAATCCCTATCAGGGATTGAAACTAATCACCCCAAAGGATACCATTACATCTGTATCGTGCTAATTCATCAAAATCCCTATCAGGGATTGAAACTTATACAGAGTTAGACAGGGGATATCAATTTCAGGGTGCTAATTCATCAAAATCCCTATCAGGGATTGAAACGGCAGATTAGTCGCGATCGCAGGCATCGCTTTAACGTGCTAATTCATCAAAATCCCTATCAGGGATTGAAACGCCATCAGTTGCAGCGTTGCTTTTAGCTCTGCCTCAAGTGCTAATTCATCAAAATCCCTATCAGGGATTGAAACGGATTAATCTCCCTCCTCTCTCTAGTGGATTGCTCGTGCTAATTCATCAAAATCCCTATCAGGGATTGAAACCTTTACCTACGACGCCAGGAGCGTCTATGTTTCCGTGCTAATTCATCAAAATCCCTATCAGGGATTGAAACGGTGCAGGGCAAGCCAGTTGATGGTGTATCACCAGACGTGCTAATTCATCAAAATCCCTATCAGGGATTGAAACCAATCGCGGGAGCCGGAAACAGACTCAGACTCACGTGCTAATTCATCAAAATCCCTATCAGGGATTGAAACCTTGGCGGGATCTCTGCTGGGTAATATCTCTGAATCGTGCTAATTCATCAAAATCCCTATCAGGGATTGAAACCTTGGCGGGATCTCGCTGCCAAATATCGTGATAAAGTGCTAATTCATCAAAATCCCTATCAGGGATTGAAACGGGTTCAGAAGTTGTCGTAGGCCGCAGACTCGTTATGTGGTAATTCATCAAAATCCCTATCAGGGATTGAAACTCATCCATGATTCTTACTAAATAAACAACATCAAGTGCTAATTCATCAAAATCCCTATCAGGGATTGAAACTATTACTTTTCACGGCATAGGCTAAAAAGTATGTTGTGCTAATTCATCAAAATCCCTATCAGGGATTGAAACGTCGCCATTGATGGCGAGGGTGTGAGTTTCTAGGAGTGCTAATTCATCAAAATCCCTATCAGGGATTGAAACATTAGATTTAGAATCAAAAGCGCGAAAAAACACATCCGTGCTAATTCATCAAAATCCCTATCAGGGATTGAAACTAGATCTACAAATCTGGGTTAAGACTTCCACCATTGTGCTAATTCATCAAAATCCCTATCAGGGATTGAAACGCTAAGGCTATTGCTGGATGCCAGAATGATTTACCGTGCTAATTCATCAAAATCCCTATCAGGGATTGAAACAAAACGAATCACAAGTTGATGTCTTTATTAGGAAGTGCTAATTCATCAAAATCCCTATCAGGGATTGAAACTGCCTTAAACGCCCTCCTTGCAACTTGAGGAGTAGTGCTAATTCATCAAAATCCCTATCAGGGATTGAAACCAATCTGCCGTGAAAGTACATAAAATTGCTCTCTGGTGCTAATTCATCAAAATCCCTATCAGGGATTGAAACCAAAGTTGATGAAGAAAAGATCGTCAACAGATCTGTGCTAATTCATCAAAATCCCTATCAGGGATTGAAACGCGCTGTAGCAGGTCTAAGCGCGAGCTATGCTTCCGTGCTAATTCATCAAAATCCCTATCAGGGATTGAAACGGCGCCCTAGCCTCTGAGACTGGCATAAGCTCGCGTGCTAATTCATCAAAATCCCTATCAGGGATTGAAACTTTTTTCGGTAAAGCTCAACTAAATCATCAACTTCCGTGCTAATTCATCAAAATCCCTATCAGGGATTGAAACTTTTATCTAAGTAATAAGCAATGATCTTGCCTTGTGCTAATTCATCAAAATCCCTATCAGGGATTGAAACGCAGAGCAAACGAATCAGGGGCGAAGTGCAGCAAGTGCTAATTCATCAAAATCCCTATCAGGGATTGAAACTCGCCCATCTGGAAGGATTGCTCGTCGAGCGGAAGTGCTAATTCATCAAAATCCCTATCAGGGATTGAAACGAGATTGTTTCTCTATCTGGGCTGTGTAGTTAGCGTGCTAATTCATCAAAATCCCTATCAGGGATTGAAACTTCCAGATTCCCAGTTACTAATCGTTGGTACCGTGTGCTAATTCATCAAAATCCCTATCAGGGATTGAAACCGGGAATTGATTACTGAAGCACTCCACGTACTAAGTGCTAATTCATCAAAATCCCTATCAGGGATTGAAACAAGATATTGACCTGCTTTCGCATCAAAAGGCAGAAGTGCTAATTCATCAAAATCCCTATCAGGGATTGAAACCTCATACTCGGCCTCGGACTGGATGCTGTCTCCAGTGCTAATTCATCAAAATCCCTATCAGGGATTGAAACGCACTCGCTGCCGCTGCCGCTAAACCCAACGCGAGTGCTAATTCATCAAAATCCCTATCAGGGATTGAAACAAAGCTATAGATGGCACTAGAGTGATGGTGCGATCGTGCTAATTCATCAAAATCCCTATCAGGGATTGAAACTTGGAAGATTTCGCTAATCTCCTCTGCACTAAAGCGTGCTAATTCATCAAAATCCCTATCAGGGATTGAAACATTAAGTCGGTGAGCTTCCCTTGCTTATGTAGTTCGTGCTAATTCATCAAAATCCCTATCAGGGATTGAAACAAACAGGGCTAGTTGGTTGGGCGAGGGTTGGTTGGTGCTAATTCATCAAAATCCCTATCAGGGATTGAAACATCGACAACTCGATCGCCAGCGCTGAATTTACAAGTGCTAATTCATCAAAATCCCTATCAGGGATTGAAACTTTTCTGTCCGCTCTGGGGCCGTCGTTTCGTAGCGTGCTAATTCATCAAAATCCCTATCAGGGATTGAAACTAATAACCGATAACTGATAACTTAATTTTTAACTTTAATTTGACGCTCAATTGCAAAACTTATCGCAATGAATAAAACAGTTAACCCCTGGATGGCGTAAACGACAGTAACAGGAACATTGGCGCTGCGCTGCATGACATTGGCGCCGCTGCGGAGGACGCCGAAGAATAGAGAAGTAAGCAGGATACCAGCTAAATTACCACGACTGAGAAGCGCGATCGCGATCGCGTCAAATCCATATCCAGGTGAAAAGCGATCGAATAATCGATATTTCAAACCCATCACTTCACCCGCACCAGCTAACCCCGCTAAACCTCCAGCTAGCGCCATCACAATTATAATCGTGCGTTCAACCGACATCCCCGCGTAACGCGCCGCAGTTGGATTTAAACCTACCGCTTCGATTTGGTATCCTAGAGGCGATCGCGCTAATATCCACAGCAATCCCGCAGCAATTAACCCGATAAAAATACCCGCATGCGCTTGAGTTTGGGGCATAATAATAGGCAACTGAGCAGATTGTGCTATTAGCCCTGAATAAGCACTCGGCGCACCCGGTTCCTTCAAAGGATTACTAACCAAATATCCTATAAAATTCAGCGCCACATAATTAAGTAAAAGCGTAGTAATCACTTCATTTACACCGCGCACGGCTTTAAGATAACCCGGAATTACACCCCAAATTGCGCCTAAAAAAAATCCTCCCAAGAGTGCAAGTGGCAGATGAATAAATCCGGGTAATCCCTTTAAATACAATCCTACTAAGGCGCTACCCAGCCCACCCATATAAATTTGCCCTTCGCCGCCAATATTGAACAAACCCGCACGCAAAGCTAGCTGTACTCCCAGACTTGCTAACAGTAACGGCGCGGTTTTGGCGATAGTATTTCCAAAGCCGTAGTAGTTGGCGAGAGATTCTTGAAACAGAATGCTATAAGCAGAAATGGGGTTAGCTTTTGCCAGCCAAATTAAGATAGCACCGACGAGTAGAGCAAGCGCGATCGCTACTAGGGGCGATATAACAGGCAACAAAACAGGTTTAATTCGATTAACTTGCATAATTACTGAAGATTAGCAGTTCCCCTGCGATCGCCCTCTACTCAATCCAAAATCCCAAATCGTATTACTCCGCACCTAAGACGCGATTCCGTCCTGCTGCTTTCGCTTGATAAAGCACTTGATCTGCTCTTTTATATAGAGATTGCAAATCATCGCCATCTTCAAGATACTGAACTACGCCAGCACTAAAAGTAACATGAAACTTTTTGCCCTCTGTATAAGCAAACTCCTCTTCGCGTAACTTTGCTAATACCTGACTCAGCCGCTTCACCGCCGCAGCCTTAGTTATGCTATACAGACCAACCACAAACTCCTCGCCACCCCAACGAGCCACAACATCATGGCTGCGGAAACTTTTTAGCAACAATTTCCCCAATCGCTGCAACACTTTATCCCCAGCAGCATGACCGTACTGGTCGTTGATTTGCTTAAACAGATCTAAATCTAAAATTGCAAAACACAAGGGATGCTTGTGACGCTTAGACATACTCAAACACCGCTCTAAATCGGCAGTTGACTTGCGCCGATTCGATACTCCAGTCAAAAGATCGGTTTCTGCAATACTCCGCAAGACTCGGATTCGCTCCAAGCGGTTGAAAATGCGCGTCACCAATTCTGGCCCTGCAATCGGCTTGTTTACAAAATCATCAGCACCTACATGAAACACCCGCTGCACTGTTGCTGGGTCGGTGTGACTGGAAAGAAAAAGCACGGGCAGACTGCTCCATTTTGGGTCGTTGCGGATGACCTGACACAGTTCTATACCGTTGGCGTGGGGCATATCCACATCCAAAACTAGGAGATCTGGTGTCGCTGCTTCCAAGGTATGCCACAGCCGTCGCGGGTCGTCGAGGGTCGTCAGGTTCAGTCCCCAAGGCTGCAATAAAATTTTGATAGTGGCGAGTATCTGGGGGTCGTCGTCCACCACCACTAGGTTGAACTCCTCTGTGGGATCGTGCTTTAATACCTGCGTAACTGCCTCCATTACTTGAGCTGGAGACACTGGCTTCTGTAAAAAAGCACATCCGCCCAGTTTGGCGACTTCTAGTTGGTTGATTAAAGTATCTTGGTATGCCAAAACTATGACTGGTAAGGGCGGAGTTTGGCAGGAGAGTTCTTTAAGTAGTTTCAGCCTCTCTTCGGTGGCGTCGGACAATATCAAGTCAAGCAACACTAGATCGGGCTGTGCGTTGGGAATTATTTCTCTAGCGGTTGATAAATTGTAAACGCTGTCGGCGTGCATTCCCCAAGAAACCGCCTCCATAACTAAGCGTTGAGCTAGTTCTGTATCATCTTCTACTATTAATAATCGGGGCTGCTTATTTCCCACACGGGTTGGCGAGCGATCGCTACTTTCTTCAGACGCTTCTATAGCTGGAGTATCCTCTAATTCCAAATATAAAGCCGCCACAAGTTCAGCCAGACGCCCTCCTTGAGCTTGTCCGGGAGTAACTTTAAGTCGCAGTAATTGTTCTATATCCCGTGCTAGACAGCAACCCTGAAAAAAGCCAAAAGTCCCTAAAGAACCCGCTAATTTATGAGCCTCATCTACCGCAAGACTCAGCAATTCATCATTAAGAGCGCCTGCAATTATAGCATTTGCCGCTTTTTCTAAAACGGCGACTCGAAGCAGTATTTTATCTTTAAAAGTTTCCCAAAGTCCTGCGATTTCCGCCTGGAGAGAAGTTTCGATTGTGGATTGTGGATTGTGGAGTTCGGATTGCAGATTATTAGTTTGCTCATCAGGAATGCATATTTTTTTGTTTTCCTCCTTAGAACTCAATGTTAAATCAAGCGATTCGACTACAGACAATTTGATTGGAGATTGCAAATTATTAGTTTGCTCATCATTAACCGATATTTCTTGGTTTTCACCATTAGAAATCAATCCCAAATCAAGTGATGCGGATAAAGACAAACTTAGAATTTCTGCTACAACGCCAGCTAGTTCTTCCCAGTCTAAAGGGTGGAAAAGAATTTGACCGACTAGCTTTCTGGGTAAATTACAACTTAAATTCTTTTCCAGACAGTACACTACCGATCGTTCGCCTTGCCTGAGTGGAGAATAAGCGTCTTCTAACAATTTTGCAACAGTCGGACTGATGACGCTACCATCGAGGAGCAGCAACTCCCAGCTACCTGCGTTTAGTTCATCCAGGGTTTGTTCGCAACTGTGGCTTACTTGCACAGACACGACACCCAAGCGCTGCTGCAACCAGTATGGCAGTTCTGGAGGCAAGCCAGCAGCTACAATGTGGGGCATATTCGGTTCTTGTTCCTATGCGTATGGTGGTTTGAGGCGAACAACGTAAGTCGTCGCGCTTGCGCTTCGCCTTTAGGTTAAACTGTCTCTCTCAAACCCCTTCGATAACGCAGTAGATAACCCCACAATTGTAATAATTCACTCTCAGACGACTTGGAGAAGAGGAGACTTACTTGTAGTTTATCAGCCAATAGGGTTCGCTTAGGGCTAAAAAACTAAAACCCGTGTAAGTTAGATTGAGGAACTAAAGCAAATTATTATAAACATTTGTTAAATTTCACGCTCGTGAAAACTATCCTGAAAATATATATAAAACTTAATTTGGCGTGGTTGCTGAGAGTTTACCACCTGTCATCAAGTAACCGACTTGTTCTACAGTGGCGGTGGCTGCATCCAGGATATCAAGGAATTGACCTTCGTACATTACAGCAATGCGATCGCTCATTGCCATCACTTCTTCTAATTCAGTAGAAATATACAAAATTGCCGCACCTCTATCTCGTTCAGCTAACAAGCGTTGCTGCACGTATTCTGTCGCACCCACATCTAAACCGCGTGTAGGTTGCATCGCTACAATTAAAGTAGGTTCGCCAGAAAGTTCTCGCGCTAAAACTACTTTTTGTTGATTTCCACCCGACAATTGACTAACTTTAATAGATGGATTTTCGGCGCGAATATCAAAGTTTTGTATCGCTGTCTTTGCACGCTCGTTAATTACCCCATACTGTAAAATCCAGTTACGGCAAAATGGGATAAATTTAAAAGCTTTGAGGATTAGATTCCTAGCAATACTAAACCCCATCACTAAACCCATTTTTTGCCTATCCTCTGGAATATAACCTATCGTTTTTGTCTCCCCTGTTTTTAAGGGGGATTTGCGAATTATCCCCGCAGCTACAGGACGCAACCCCGCGATCGCATCTGCTAATTCTCGCTGTCCGTTACCATCAACACCCGCTACACCCAAAATCTCGCCTGAACGAAGTTGAAAAGATAAATCTTTTACAACTGGAAGTTTTCTTTCATCAAGCACTCGTAATTTGTTGACTTCCAGTACTACTTCCCCAGACTCACGAGGAGATTTATCCAGCTTCAGCAACACGTCTCTACCTACCATCAATCGTGCTAATTCTTGACGATTTGTATCGGCTGTTTTTGTTGTCGCCACTACTGCACCGCGTCGCAAAACGGTGACTGTATCGCAGAGATTCATTACCTCTTCTAGCTTGTGACTGATAAAAATAATTGTGCGTCCATCTTTCGCAAGTTGCCGCAATATAGCAGCTAAAACTTTTGCTTCTGGGGGAGTGAGGACGGCTGTAGGTTCATCTAATATTAACAGTTGTGCTTGGCGGTAAAGTGCTTTGAGAATCTCTACTCTTTGCTGAACTCCTACGGGTAAATCTCCGACTTTAGCGTTAGGATCTACATCAAGATTGTAGGAGCGAGACATAGATGCGATCGCTCTATTTTTATCTGGTAAATTCAGCCGCAAATCTAAACCCAATCCAAGTATAATATTTTCTGTCACCGACAGTTGCGGCACTAGCATAAAATGCTGATGAATCATGCCAATACCATGCGCGATCGCCCCACCTGGAGATGAAATTTTTACAGGCTTATTTTCTAAATAAATTTGACCCGCATCTGGCTGATAAAGTCCGCATAAAATATTCATTAATGTAGTTTTACCCGCGCCATTTTCACCCAAGATCGCATGGATGCTACCGCGACTAACGCTCATACTAATATTGTCATTGGCAATAAAGTTGCCAAAACGCTTAGTAATACCTTCAAGACGTAAATATGTCATTTATAAAAATTTTGAGTTTTGAGTTTTAAGTTTTGAATTGAGGATAGTTTTTTAGTTTGTTACTCTCATAGGTTCTCACTGGTTGTCTTGACGATTGAAGTTAAAATATTAATGAGTTCATTTACCTGTTTTAGTTCATTTGTCAAGTCAATATCTAAAAGGTTGGACTTTTGCAGCAGTTTTAGCAAATACTTAGTTTCCCTAGCTTCCTTGGAAGCGATAGACATTTTCGCAAGGAAATCCCTTCGACTTTGACCTGCGCTTGCTTCCTCGACATTCGCACCAATACTCGTCCCGCTACGCAGCAATTGTTTGGACAGTACATACTCCCTTCGGTCTTGAAGTTCTTGATATAGTCGAATAATTTCTAACGCAAACTCAAAACTTTTCTTCTGAATAATGCTTTCTGGCATACAGTCACTTGCTACTCAAAACTTTATCCTACAATCATAACTAAACCCTCAAAGCTCAAAAGTCAGACGCGAACGATCGCGTCTCTATAACTCAAAACTCAAAATTCAAAACTCAAAACTTTTTAGGCTTGCTTCACGCACCTTGTATCTTTTCCCGCATCTTTGCAAGCTTCAAACGTGACTTTTTTAGCTAATATTGCATCTTTAGTTTGCAGCGCCTTTGCTTGCACGTCTTTGGAAACCATTGCGCCAAATTTTCCAAGATAAAGGATCTCTGGTTTTTCAAAGCCAATCGTGTAAATATCACCTTTAAGATTGCCTTGCATAGCTAGATCTACTAAATATGCGATCGCTAAGTCAATCCGTTTCACCGCACTGGTTAAAACCGCTTTGGGTGCAACATCCAACTGATCTGCCGTGTTGCCAAAAGCGAAAACACCCTCAGATGCAGCCGTTTGCAACACAGCAGGAGAAGCATTATCAAGCCACTGGTAAATCACATCTACGCCAGAAGAAATCAAGGCTTGCGTCGCTTCTTTTGCTTTAGCTGCATCATTCCAGTCGCCAGTATAACTAGGCGTAACCTTAATATCAGGTTTTACCGACTTAGCACCTAACTCAAATCCCCGTAATTCTTCATCTGTTGCTTGAAAAGATTGAGCCGCTAAATAAGCCAATTTATTTGATTTTGTCATGGAAGCGCCAATGATGCCGCAGACATAACTTGCTTGCAGGTGATCTATCCGCAAAGATGCCATATTCGCACCTTTCACCGCACCATTGACACCCACAAAAAACGTCTTGGGAAATTGCGCCGCCACCTGCTGAATTGCTGCGTCAAATTGGCCGCCGTGAGCATATATTAAGTTATATCCTCTACGCGCAAAGTCTGATAAAGCTTCTGCCTGATCTGCTTGCGCTACCTTCTCGACATAAGCAGTTTCAACTCCCAGCTTACTTTTAGCTGTTGTCACCCCTTCATAGCCAACCTGGTTCCAAGCTTTATCGGTAATAATCCCCGGTAGGACAATTGCTACCTTGAAATTTTTGGCAGCTTGGGGCGCAGGACTTCCCGACGCTGTTGTTGCAGTGTTGCCTGTCGTGGGTGTTGTGGAAGTCGGACTGCTACCGCAAGCTTTCAGCAGTAAACTTGTAGCGAGGGCAGCCGATCCATAAAGCAGAAATTCACGTCTATGATAGTTTCGAGACATACAGTTTTTAACCCTTAATTGAGTTGCAGCGATCTGGTTAACCCAACGTATACTGATTTCTGCCGCCTTGCACGAATTGCCACTCTTTGACTAGGAGAGGACAATATTTATGTACATAAATAAATGTTTCTGGCGTGGCAAATAGTATCCTTAGATACAGCTAAAAAATATATTTACTCAATCCGATCAAATGAGTCAATCAATCTTATTGAGACAATTACAGGCTGAGTGGATTACACCAGAAAGATTCCGGCCTTACGGTCAGCTAATCTCTGCAAGTGTTGACGGCAAGATCTACGATGCAGAGGATGCCCAGTTAAATCTCCATAATGGGATTCCGCGTTTCTATATTATGCGGTTGCACCACAAAGGCCGCAAGTTCCACGCAATAACGCGCCATATCCAATGCACTCAATGTCTGGGTTCTCTGGAAGGCAAAGACTGGTTAATTGCGGTTGCACCTCCTAATAAGGATAGTGACCAACCGGAGTTAGAGGAAATTGCAGCTTTCCGCATTCCGGGGAATTGCTTTATTAAGTTAGAGGCTGGTACTTGGCACGCTGGGCCATATTTCGAGCATGACTTTGTGGATTTCTACAATCTGGAACTCAGCGATACGAATGTGGTTGACCATTTCACGCACAATTTTCGTAAAAGCCATCAGCTAGAGTTCGAGATTTTCAGCTAAGTTCTAATGCGCGTGGGGTTGTCGTAGCGCTTGTTCTATAAATATAGCGGTTCTCCCGACGCGATCGCACAGCCGGGTTAATTGTAGGGTGCTAGGATAAGCACCCTAGAGTTTTTGTTGCTAAGCCGATTATTTGTGGCTTACCTTATCTCAGCAACTGTACTTAACTTTCTACTGACGAGTTAGGTTTAGTAGTTCTTTGGGGGATGCCAGTAAGTCAACCGCCACGAAGAAAATTTTGCCTTGGGGATCTAGTAAGAACCGCCACGCAATGTTCATCCCAACGCTGGCACCGAACCAAGGTGTTTCTACTTTACCTGTAACTTTATGCTGCGTATAGCCATCTTCTATGTTCTCAGATACACCCTTCTGTGGCATCATCTTGAGTCCCTGGCATTCTTCGCGCATATATGCAGAAATAGCTTCACGACCGACAATTGGCTTCTGGAAGGGCGGTTGCAATGCTCCCTTTTCAGCAAAGAGATCCACAGCAGCCTCAAAGTCAAATGCATTCATGTTTTGAATATAGTTCAGCACCGTAGGCGCACTGATACCATCAATGCTGACCTTAGCACGAGAAGCTAGATCCGTTGGTGTCATCAAAGGATCTTCGGGTTTTGCGTAATCGTTGAGAGCGGGATCGAATCCCATGTTGACGACGGTATTCCGCAAAACTGTGATTTGCTGACCCGGATCGAGTTTCTTGATAGTTTCTAGAACTGCTGCGGCTTCAGGAGTCATTTGATAGCCAGGGGGGATGGGAGCGACGACTCCCTGTGCCATCAATTCTCCTAACTCATACCAAAAACCTAACTTGGTGTTGACACTGAAAGAGGAATAGGAACGGCTGATAGGAGTGTCGGCATGGTTAGCAAGATCCTCCATAACTTTCGTTTGGGCGGCAGGAGGCATCTGCTTAATTTGGGCTAGTAAACCTTCCGCTAATACCATGCGCGCGGCTCCTGTGGCGGCGCGAGTAATTGAAATACCCATTTCGGTGTAGGCAAACCAGAGTAATGCCAGTTGATCGTCAACACTGAGCTTATCGAAAGCTTCCGTGGTAGCTGGAACTACATTAGCAACCTGAGTTCCAGGGAAAATCCCTTGTGCGGACTCAATCGTATAAGTCATATATGCATTATTTAGATTCGTTAAAATTATTAATCCAAAACCTTCTGGATTACGAATCTTGGTCTCCTGTCTTAAAATATATAACAAAAATTTATAAATGTAAAGTTTTCTTTACATTAGGCCATACAGCGATCGCGCCATCAAGGACTGCCACGAATAGGCTTTTTTCCATACAGGGCGTCGCAACTGGGATGTACTTTGCTTTAAATGTTAATCATCGATCTTGTGTATCTCCCCTGCGTGATTAACTTCAGCCACAATCCCTGACAACGCCGGGGTTTTCCACCAGGCTTGCTTCTTCTTACTTCTTCCGCCTCAATTTACCAGCAGTAAAGCTAAATTAGTCAAACTTTGTATTCCTTGTTACATTTATTTATTATTTTTATACATTACTTTAGAGAGAAGACAAATTGAAAGTATAATAATATTGTTACAAGCAAACAATTTTAGAAGCGCTAAAACAACCTACTTATAACAAGTCAATTTCAGGATTAACTTTATGGCAGAGGTGGCAATGCAAATAAAAAATGTAATTAACAGTTTTTTTAAGGGCATTTTTAAAAACTCAACTTTTGCTTGGTGGGTAAAGATTGATACTGCTAATCCCCCTTGTGTTTACTACTTTGGCCCTTTTGATAGTTCCAAAGAAGCTAGGCTTACTCAAGATGGCTATATTGAGGATTTAGAAGAGGAAAAAAGCAAAATAGTTAGCGTTGAAATTAAATATTGCAAGCCAAAAGAGCTAACTATTTGTCAGGAAGAAGTCTAAGGGTTTTCTAGTAGCTGCGGTGCTTCAATTCGCTACGAGTAGTTTTCTTCATTTTTAGGCAAAAGTTGCACAAGCTGCCTGTTGACGCGGGGTAGCTCTTCGAGCCAGTATGGAAGCGGCAAAGTTGTAACTCCAATCTTTTGACTTATGACCGATGACCAAATCGCTGAATATGTCGATCTAATGGCAAACTTAATCGATTTGCCACTAGATCCAGAATACCGTCCCGGTGTTGTGGCGAATATGGTTAGAATTGCCCAAATTGCTCAAGTCGTAACAGAATTTTCTATACCCAACGAAATTGAAGCTGCACCTGTATTTGAGCCATAAAAAATGGACTTACAACAAGCCGACGCGGTTGCTATTGCTGCTGCGATTAAAGCGGGTGAAATTAGCGCCAAAGCTGTTTGTACTGAGTTTTTAGAAAAAATTGCTGCGGCAAAGCATCTCAATTGTTTTACTGCTGTAACCGCAGAGACGGCGATCGCATCTGCTGAGAAAATAGATAACGCGATCGCGCAAGGCAACGATCCTGGCATCTTGGCTGGCGTCCCATTTGCAGTTAAAAATTTATTCGATATCGCTGGTTTAACTACCCTAGCGGGTTCAAAAATCAACGCCGAAAATCCGCCAGCAACTAAAGATGCAACTGCTGTAGCCAGACTCAAACAAGCAGGCGCCATCCTAGTCGGTGCGCTGAATATGGACGAGTACGCCTACGGCTTCGTTACCGAAAACAGCCACTACGGTGCTACACTCAACCCCCGCGACACAACGAGGGTTGCTGGTGGTTCCTCTGGGGGTTCTGCTGCGGCGATCGCGGCTGGATTAGTGCCTATTACTCTCGGTTCCGACACTAACGGTTCGATCCGCGTACCCGCCGCGCTGTGCGGGATCTTTGGCTTAAAGCCTACCTATGGTCGTTTATCACGATCCGGCGCTGTATTATTTTCCAGCAGCTTTGACCATATCGGGCCTTTTGCTCGTTCCGTGCGAGATATTGCCACAGTTTTTGATGTCCTTCAGGGTGCGGATTCTACAGATCCAGTTTGTACCAATCGTCACCCAGTAGAGACGCGATCGCTCCTATCTCTACAAGATGTTGAGGGATTGAGAATTGCTGTTGCTGATGGCTATTTTGCTAAGGGTGCAGAACCTGAAGCTTTGGAAGCAGTAGCAAAAGTTGCTCGTGCTTTAAAAGATCCCCCCAACCCCCCTTACCAAGGGGGGCTAGGGGGGATCGCGACTGTAACGATACCGGAACCGCACAGGGCAAGGGCGGCGGCTTATATAATTACAGCGGCTGAAGGTGCTAATTTACACAGGAAAAATTTGCGATCGCGCCCCCAAGATTTTGACCCGGCGACACGCGATCGCTTCCTGGCTGGTGCGCTAATTCCGGCAGAGTGGTATATTCAAGCACAAAGGTTTAGGCAGTGGTATCGCGATCGCGTCCGGGAAATTTTCCGCGATGTTGATATAATTCTTGCCCCTACGACTCCCTGCGTTGCGCCCCTGCTTGGACAAGAGAAGATGGTCATAGCTGGCGAAGAGGTGCTAGTACGTCCAAACCTGGGACTCTTCACGCAACCCCTTTCCTTCATTGGTTTACCCGTCATCTCAGTCCCCGTTCAGCGTCCCAATGCCTTGCCACTGGGGGTGCAAATAATTGCCGCACCTTATAATGAAGCGTTAATTTTACAAGTGGCGGCATTCCTGGAAGCGCAAGGAATAGTTACATCCCCAGTTGCTGATATAGGTTAATATCTCCAAATTCCTCCCCTCCCCGTATCGAAGAGGGGTTTTATCTTGAATTTGGTTTATCTAATTAATCCGCAGATCCAGTAACCTGAGAGGCAGCATTTTTCACAGCGTCTTGCGTACCCTGAACTGCATCGCTAGCTGAGTCTTGAACATCGCTGAGAAACTCTTTTGTAGCGGGGGGGACTGGTTCGTTAAGGTTGAGCTTTTCTACGATATTATCAATAAAACTGTTACCCCCATCTTTCGCATCGCTGCCATTACTATCAGTATTGTCAACTTGGTAAGACTTAGCTTCTGGGGTAACTGCTTCAGCCAATGCTTGATTCATATTACCGAAATTACCCAAACCGCTGCTGAAAAGCAAGGTAATTCCTAGCAGGAAAGCAGTTAAAAGCTGGCGCAGACGAATACTTTGCACCCAAGAAGTTACTCGATTCATAGAAATACTCCAGTTTTGTTTGTTAATGATTTGAGAACTTAGCCATATACAGGCTTTTTCTCTTAATTATTGATGGCAAATTAGGCAAAAGATTGTGCTGTTAAACTAAACTACAGCCAATATCGCCTTGACATCTCTCACACTTTTATTCTGTGAGCCAAGTTACAATTATTCAGCTTTTAGGGTTGATGCACATCAGTCTGGCGATATAGACTCAGATGAGTAGTCTGGCATTGCCCAGCAACTGTCTTCAGCCTATTATGTAAGCGTGATATAAACTAAGATAAAATTTACCAGGCAAGCCAAATTAGTTAAATTTATATAAGGGATGGAAATGGTTGATATTCCCGTTATCGATTTGGGTTGTTTCGTCAGCGGTGATGCGTATTTGTGCCAAAATGTCGCCCAGGAAATTTATCAAGCTTGCCATGAAATTGGGTTTATGTACCTGAATAATTCGGGTATATCCCCAACTTTGATAGAAGAAATTTTTATTGAAATGAAGCAGTTTTTTAAGCTTCCCTTTGAGGTTAAAAACAAAGTTGCGTGGTCTGATGCAGTGAGTAACAGGGGATATGTTGGTGTTGAACGAGAACGCCTCGATCCGGATAAACCAGGCGATCTGAAAGAGGCATTTAATGTTGGGAAAGAAGACAATTTTACGGGAGATAATTCTTCTATAATTTTAAATCGCTGGCCTGCTGGACAAGACAAATTTCGCGAGACAGTTTTGGAGTTTTACCAAGCTTGTAGTAAAGTAGCCGACACAATTTTACAAGCATTTGCGATCGCTCTCCAATTGCCAGAGTCTTTTTTTACTCTAAATCATACCGAGCAAAACCACACTCTGCGCCTGCTGCACTATCCCCCACTCAATCAAATACCCCTACCGGGACAAGTGCGTGCGGGCGAACATACCGACTATGGTACTATCACCCTGTTGTTTCAAGATGACGTAGGAGGTTTGGAAGTTTGTACCGCAGAGGGTGAGTGGATTGCTGCACCCAGCATTCCCGGTACTATTGTTGTGAATACGGGTGATTTAATGCAGAGGTGGACTAACCATATATTTTGCTCGACAAAGCATAGAGTAATGGTTCCTGGGGATGGAAAAAAAGAGCGATCGCGGTATTCTATTGCCTTTTTTTGTCATCCTAATAACGATACGCAAATTAGCTGTTTAGAAAGTTGCCAAAACGCAGATTTTTCTCAACTTTATCCACCAATTTCAGCTGGTGATTATTTGCTCAGTCGATTGCAAGCAACATATTAAGTTAAAATCTTTTCGTCTTCTCGTTATCAACCTCCATGCTTGGAACGCCTAGTGAGAGGGCTGCTGCCTCATTTTTATGCATAAAAGGAGGCAGCAGCCTCCCGATGGACATTCCCAGGCAGAGCCTGGGAACGAGATATACAAAATTCACTTTTCTTTGGTTATGAAAAACTACGATTGGATTGTCATTGGCGGCGGAATTACGGGCGCGGCGCTGGGTTATGAACTAGCAAAAAAAGACTTTTCGGTTCTATTATTAGAACAACAAAACATAAGGGAAAATGCTACGCGCTATAGTTATGGGGGACTTGCCTATTGGTCAGGTACAACAGGCTTAACGCGACAGCTTTGTGATGAGGGAATTGCACGCCACCGAATTTTATCTGAGGAATTAGACAGCGATACCGAGTTCCGGGAATTGGATTTATTATTGACTATTCCAACTCAAGATAATCCAGAGGAAGTAGCAGCTAGTTACGCTCGTTTTGCAATTAAGCCTCGGCTAGTCAGCGTTGAGGAAGCTTGTGAGATAGAACCGCTGCTGAATAAGGATGCGATCGCGGGTGCTTTAGTTTATCGTCACGGTCATATTCAACCAGAAAAAACAGCAGAAGGATACGTTAAAGCGTTCCGCCGTGCTGGAGGCGAAATTAAAATCGAGCGCGTAATTGAATTGTTACGTGAAGGTACAAAAATTCAAGGAGTAAAAACAGCGACGGAAACATATCGCGCAGCCAATACTGTTGTTTGTGCTGGTGGTTTCAGCCGCGCTTTACTTAAGGCATCTGGCATTCCCATGAGGGTGTATTTTACCCATGCTGAAATGATAGAAACTCCACCAGTAGATCTTAAGTTGCGATCGCTAGTGATGCCAGCCGATACGACACGCTTTCAACTAGAAGCCGAGGCAAGTACAGATAAAGTTGATGCGTTATGGGATGAGCCAGGTAATGAGCCAGTTCCGCCGATTTTAGATGCTGGTGCAATACAGTTTAAAGACGGCAGTTTACGCATCGGTCAAATTAGCCGAGTTCTCACCGACCCTAATGCTAAAGTAGATGCGAGTGAAAGTGAAGCCAATCTTCGCGCCGCAATAGGAAAAATCTTACCTGCGCTAGGGAATTTATCAGGAAATTGGCACGAATGCTTAGTTGCTTTTAGTAGCGATCGCCTTCCGCTTGTTGGAGCGATCGCTAACATGGAAGGAGTATATATATTCTCTGGATTCTCTAATCCGTTGGTCTTCGTTCCATCCATAGCCCAGCGCTTTGCGAGTTGGGCAGCAGGGCAACAAGACGAGATTATAGCTCAACTTTCTCCACAACGTTAGCTATGTAAGGTTGGTAGCGATCGCGTATTGCTAAACACAACATTCCAACACACATTTGTATTTAAAATAACCCTTCTGGTCTAATCTGTTGGAGAGATGAATTAGCTTCTTAGAGTGAGGCAACGTTGTGGTGTAATCATTGCAGAGGCAAAATTTATGTCTACTAGCGAAAATGGAAACGTCCTCAGCGATCTGGAGTACGATTTGCTGACAGTATTGCAGAATAAGTCTGAAGCGCTTAAAGCTTACGAAACTTATATGCAAGACGCGCAGGAAACTGGATCTCAACCCTGTGTGGAACTATTCCAGAAGTTGAAGCAGGCAGATATGCAGCACGCACAAGAAATCCGCCAGCATCTGCAAGAAGTAATGCAGAAAGGCAAGATGTAGCTTGGTAATTTGTTCATGGTTCATGGCAATGAGCAATGAACCATGAATCTTCTGTTAGAAACTAAATTGAGTTCGCAAGTTACCCACATAAATACCGGGATTGTTGCTAAAGTTGTTCGCGTAGCAGATAAAATAAAACTCTGGAACCATAGCAATGTTATTAGTCAGCGGATAAAAATAAGTTGCTTCAATTTTGTATTGACTGCCGCCATTCCCACCCCCAGCAACAAGGAACTTGCGGCCATTTAAAACATCAAACGGTATCAAAAATGATAGCGTTCCCATCGCTCTTTTTTACCCAAGTCAGGGAAGCCCAAGCCAAACTGTATTGATTGAGCATTAACATCGCCACTAGCTCGACCTAGAGTTTTGGGATCGACATGGGTAGTGCCGTAGGTATAGCGTCCAAAAACACCAAAGCGGCTGGAAATTAGCAAATCAAAATTAAACACAAAAGTATCAGACTGGGCAACCCTTAGTGAGCCACCAAAACCATCATCAGCTACTCCATAAATTGGCTCTCCAGTAGCACCGCCACTCGTTCCAAAAATTGGTTGAATAGTCGAACGGTAAGACATCCACAGGAGCGGCGCGATCTTGCGCTACAGTGGTTTGAATCTCGGTTTCATCGTGCTTTTCCCCCCTCTGGTAGGCTCAACGGTTCCTCTGATGCGCTGACAACAGCCGCGTCCTGCGGGGATCGCTGAATTTCATTGGCGGGCGATCGCACAAACTCTATTGCAGCACCCCAAACTGCCAGACACACCCATAAAGTTGTCGCACCTGTCCGCACAGCCTTCGAGGTAGTTGCAAGCTTAACCATAAATCCTTATACCGATACTTATAGCCCCTGGATGTTATCAACTACACCTTTTACTAGATGTAATTATGTCAACATTTCTTGACTGTCGGTTAACGTTTTGTCATCCAGCGATGACATTTTGCCTATAAATTGTCTGTTGAACCCACGCCTACAATCCCAAACAATATGGCCGATCGGATTCTCAAAGCCTCCTGTCAAACCGTGCATCTAGGCGGTTTTTCCCATAAGCTAGAACCAGCATTGATAATTGACTCAGGCGATCGCATTGATGTTGAAACATACACTGGTTTCTATATCTATGACAAAGCGCCCAAAGAATTCCTTACCCCAGAATTTCTTGATATTTGTCACCATCTACCACCAGAGCGTAAAGTAGGGCCGGGGGCGCATTTGCTAACAGGGCCAATTTACATCCGGGATGCAGAACCAGGAGATGTTTTAGAAGTAAAACTTGAGAGTATTTCCCCGCGTCTCTCAGTAGGATTTAATGCCATTCGTACTGGATGGGGCGCTTTACCGCAACAGTTTGCAGAACCAAGATTGCGCTTTATTCCATTAGATTTAGATAAACAAATTGCTGAATTTCCGACAGGAAGCGGCATTAATATTCCCTTACGCCCGTTTTTTGGTATTCTCGGAGTTGCCACGCCTGAAACAAACCGTTCTTCAATTCCCCCCGGCGGCTACGGCGGCAATATCGATAACAGAGAACTGCAAGCAGGATCGCGGATATTTTTGCCCGTTTTTGTTCCCGGAGCCTTATTTTCAATTGGTGACGGCCATTCAGCACAGGGAGATGGGGAAATTAATGTCACCGCCATTGAAACTTCGATGAACGGCACTATTGAAATAAAGTTGCGTAAGGATTTGAAACTGACAGCACCAATAGCTGAAACGCCAACTGATATTATCACAATGGGATTTGGCAAAACATTGGATGAGGCATTTGAATTTGCCCTCAAACAGATGATTGAGTGGCTAGAAAATTTTGCCAAATTGAGCGCAGAAGATGCCTATGTTTTGTGTAGTTTAGCAGTAAACTTTCGCATTACTCAAGTAGTGAACAGTCCTCAAAAAGGCGTTCATGGTATGCTACCCAAGTCAATCTTGCCTATGGCGATCGCGCTATGACGACCACAATTAACCTAATAATTTCAAAGTCAAACTTGATATGACACCCACCAGTTTATTGATTTTTGCTGCCGCTGGATTAGTTTCGGGAATCCTCGCTGGATTTTTAGGCATTGGTGGTGGAACTGTTCTCGTGCCGTTATTAGTAGCGTTGAAATACACTCCCGTGCAAGCAGTTGGCACAAGCAGCCTAGCAATTTTAATTACAGCAATTTCTGGCAGCGTGCAGAACTGGCGCATGGGTTTTTTCAGCTTCAAACGAGTACTTGCTATCGGCTTCCCTGCTGTAGTGACAGCGCAATTTGGTGCTTATTTAGCCAGCAATATTCGCCCCTATTACCTGTTAGGAGCGTTTGGGTTGCTGCTACTTTTAAACGTCTATTTGGTTGAACTACGCAAGCAGCTAACTGCTAAGAAGAAGGCACAAGAGGAGTATCTTGTAGAGACGCCCATTGAGGGCGTTTCGGAGCCAAAAATATCAGGATTAAAAGCAAATATTTCCAGAGTTGCCACAGGGGGTGCAGCTGGTATACTGGCAGGCTTATTTGGTGTTGGTGGCGGCGTAATTATGGTGCCGCTGCAAATACTATTGTTAGGAGAAACCATCAAAGTCGCGATCCAGACAAGTTTAGGCGTTATTGTTATTACAGCCATATCTGCTTCGGCGGGGCACGCTTTAAGAGGCAATGTTTTGTTATTGGAAGCGCTTCTCTTGGGAGGTGGTGGCTTGCTGGGAGCGCAGATTAGTACGCGGTTTCTGCCAAAATTGTCAGATGAAGTTATTAGTTTAGCCTTTCGCACCCTATTAGCAGTTCTATCAATTTATATTTTCTGGCAAGCATGGCAAAGCTACAACAGTTTCAATTTTAACCAGTAAAAGCTTTGGTTTTTATTGTTTATGGCTCGTTGGCTACACAAGATTTATATTAACGGAAAAAGCTCTTAGAACCGCTTACAAAGCCCCGGCTACGCCTTGAGCCACAATAGGCTAGGCAATAGAACGCTAACATCTCAATTAAGAAGTAAGAAAATGTCTATCGATATAAACTATCAAAAGTCGGATGCAAATTTTATCCCGATAGCAAGGTTGGGTCGCCGTACCTTGTAAGTTAGCGCATTATTTATTGTCGGTTTCTACCGCACCTAAACAAAGGGTAATAACCAATGAAATCCGAGCAACCTAGCCTGACACCTATCGTAGTCGGATTGATTTTACTGGCTGGTATAAATACACTCCCAGCTAAAGGCGATCGCCAACACAGAAAAGTTGAAGAATATAACGCTATCCAAGAAACAACTATTGTCAATCATCGCGTAGCTTTCGCGCAAAAAGGTAAACCCATAAATTCAGTCCAGCAAAATAATCAGCGTGCAGATAAAGATTATGCACTTGCACTATCTACGGCCAATCGTTTTTTATCTGCATGGCGAGATAGGGATGCAGATAAGGGGCTTCCTTTATTATCATCGCGTCTGAAAAAACAGCGATCGACTGATGAACTATTAAACTATATTTCTGGAACTTCTAATCCCTCCCATACAGCTTATGAAGTCGGAAGAGGACAACGACTTAAGGATGGGCGATATGCTTTTGAAGTAAAACTCTATGAATGCGTAACTTTCCCTAAAGAGTGTTTTAAGGGTGCATATAGTTCACGAATTGTTGTTGTTGAGGAAAGCAAAGGAAACGGTTACTGGTTGGTTGATGAACTGCCCAAAAAGTAAGAAGCTAATTATAATTTTGCGTAGCTGTTAAGTGCTGTAAAATATTGCTAACGCGCTAGCGAACATTAATGGATGAATAATATCAACTTTTTTACAGATTATTTATTAGCCAGCTTGCGTCTTTCAGTCCCCTTAGCATTTGCAGCCCTTGGCGGACTTTGGTCGGAACGTTCGGGAGTGCTGAATATTGGATTAGAGGGAATGTTATTAGCCGGGGCGTTTGCTAGCGCCGCTGGGGCATTTTTTAGTGGCAATGTTTGGGTGGGAATGTTGTTAGCGATCGCCGTCGGCGGAATAGTGGGAATACTTCATGCTTATCTGTGCGTAACTTTGCGAGTTGACCAATTAGTATCTGGGCTTGCCATCAATCTAACAGTTGCGGGATTAACTTCGTTCTGGTCGCGCATCTTATTTAACAGCGGTCAGGCGCAAACCTTACCAAGCATTAATACTATCGGCATTCCCTTCTTGCAAGACATACCAATTATAGGTTTTCTCATTTTCAAGCAAGACCCGTTGGTATACTTGTTATTCTTATTAGTTCCGCTGAGTACATATTTATTATTTCGCACCAGTTTGGGATTGTCGCTAAGGGCAGTTGGCGAATATCCCCGCGCCGCTGATACTGCCGGAGTTTCTGTCGCTTTAGTTCGCTATATTGCAGTTACGCTCAGTGGTTGTCTTGCCGCATTAGGAGGAGCTTATCTAAGTTTAGTTCATGTCAAATTCTTTGTAGAAGATATGAGTGCAGGCAAAGGTTTTATTGCGCTTGCTGCATTAATTTTTGGCAGATGGCATCCCGTCAGCACAGTTTTAGCTTGTTTATTATTCGGTGCTACAGAAGCTTTGCAACTAAGAATCCAAGCATTTAATCTGAATATTCCCTATCAATTTTTGGTGATGTTGCCTTATATTATTGCTCTGTTGGCGCTAGTAGGATTGGCGGGTAAATCGACACCACCCGCCGCGCTTGGCATTCCTTATATTCCAGAAAGCCGCGATAATTAAAAAACATCTTATCCAATCTCTTTTAGATTTTAGATTTTTTCTTTAATCTAAAATCTAAAAGTTATCTACTTGGTTCCGTACAAGCGATCGCCTGCATCCCCAAGTCCAGGCAAAATATAACCGTGTTCGTCCAAGCAATTGTCAATTGCAGCAGTGTAAATAGGTACATCCGGGTGCTGCTCGTGAAAATGTGCAATTCCCTCTGGTGCTGCTAGCAAGCATAAAACCTTTATTGACAAAGGACTAACTTCCTTAAGTCTGTCTATAGCTGCTACTGCTGAATTTCCAGTTGCAAGCATCGGATCGACAACCAAAACATCTCGATGTTCAATATCATGGGGAACCTTGAAATAATACTCAATTGCCACCTGGGTTGTAGGCTCGCGATATAAACCGATATGCCCCACTCTTGCTGAAGGAATTAGTTCTAAAATTCCATCCAAAATGCCCTGCCCCGCCCGCATAATCGAGATAATTACCATCTTCTTTTCTGCGGCAATCATAGGAGCTAACATTGTCGTGAGCGGTGTTTTAATTTCTTCATACTTAAGGGGCAAATCCCGCGTCACCTCATAGGCTAATAGCATTCCAATTTCTTTTAGCAAGTTGCGAAATTTCGCCGTACTGGTTTGTGTTTGCCGCATCAGTGTCAATTTATGCTGTATCAAAGGGTGGTCGATTACATTAACTTCAGCAGCCATATTTTGATTTGGTAATTTAGTAGGACGGGCACTGTCCACCAATTGATTTAAGTGGGGACAGTGCTACATTAATTTGCTCTAAAAAACTGTTCCATCACTCTGAATTTGTATCGGGGGAACTCCGCTTTGTCTTAATTCTGCGGCAATTCTTCGCCCAGCACTCCAAGTTCCTCCTTGTAAAACTTTGACAAGCGGTAATTCAGCGGGCGCGATGAATCGCCTATCTACCAAACTCAGCTTTTTTCTAATAGTTGCGGCAATTTTATCTAATAAGCTGACAGTTAGCGCCCGCCACTCTACAATTACCTCAGAATCAACTTGGTGAAGTTTATGCAATATATCGGGTTCTTTGACCTGTAGCAGCCCAATATCTAAACACAAACCACCATTACGATACTCTGGTAGCCCGGTAAGATCGTCTAATCCAGTAATTTCTAAATCGAGTTCTTGGAGTGGTTCTAAAAGAGAGTAAGTTAACCACTGGGAAAGTTTGTGAAACGGCACATAGCGATCGCTTTCGTTTTCTCCCCCTAAAGCTGAATGAATCCAAACATCCCCTAAGTTTACTCCAGCGATCGCTAATCGTCCCGGCCAAATTTCCCCTAATCCCTCTAATACTGCATTCAATACCGTACTGGCGGATAGTTGATTATTTCCCTTATCAAGCAAGTAATTAACTAGATTACCAGGACGCGGTTTTTCTGAGCCAAAAAAAGTGGCCTGTTGACTTAGCACTTGTCCCAAACGTTGTAGCAGCTTAAGACGCCCTTCCAGACCAACGAGGGGATTTGTTTCACTTACTTGAAAACCCTGTAATAATGCTTTTTCTGTTAAGTTTTGCAAGCCGAGGGCGTCTGCTTGTAATTGCGATTTCGGGTTACTAGAAAAAACGCCCTGACAAAACATTCGGAAACTGGCAACTGCTAACCCTTCAGAACGATGGAATACCTGTCCTGTTTCTTGTTCGTGATATTGCCAATCTGCACCCGCGCCAGCATCTAGCAGCACGCTGGTAATTGCTAAGTCAAACTTAACTTTAGCTTTTTCTAGGGGTGAAAATTCTGCCAAAATTACATCTAGTTCTGCAAGGCGCGAGACATTCCCAACCTCAAAATGTTGCCATCGACTGTGGAAGGGAATTTCTAGAGTAGGATAGTTATCGCGCATTATTTGGATGACATAATCAGCGCATTTATCTAGCTGGGTTAGATCGACTCGAAAGTTAGGGAGTTTGTCTTCGCAGCCTAAATTAAAGATGCGATCGCACCTCTCTCTAATCGCCGCCGGACTTCTCAAATACGCGATAGTTTCTGGTTGAAAATTGCTCATATTCTCGCTCCCTGGCAGAGCCAGGGAATGCATATTCAGAGGCTCTGCCTCACTTTATCTCGGTACTTGGGAGGCAGATCCTCTCTATAGACCTTCCCAGGCTCACCCTGGGAAGGATAATATTAGTCCAAGTTCCTTCCTTTAATTTCAGCAAGCGCGATCGCATCTGGCACTTCTCCTGGCGTGTAATAACCAGCAGCTTGCTTGGCGGCAATTTCTACCTGTGCATCTTCTGGAATCCAATCATCTGGAATTGCGATGCGCTGAACAACTTCAATTCCGGAATTTGTAATTGCGTTGTACTTCATATCGCTCATAGAAACTAATCTGTCAATACGAGTAATTCCTAGCCAATGCAACACATCAGGCATTAGTTCTTGAAAGCGCATATCTTGAACTCCCGCCACACATTCAGTACGGGCGAAATAGGCATCAGCGCGATCGCCTCCTTCCTGTCGTTTTCGCGCATTGTAAACTAGAAATTTCGTAACTTCGCCCAAGGCGCGGCCTTCTTTGCGGAAGTATACCATTACACCCGCGCCGCCCTCTTGTGCAGTTTGGACGCAAACTTCAATTCCATGCACTAGATAAGGGCGACAGGTGCAAATATCGGAACTAAAGACATCCGATCCGTTGCATTCATCGTGTACCCGCACGGCAAGAAGCTTGTTAGGGTCTGCGATCGCTTCTATATCTCCAATTAGATAAACTGTAATTCCACCAATCGGCGGTAAAAATACGTGTAAGTCTGGGCGCGTCACCAATTCCGGAAACATCCCACCAGTTTGTTGGAAAAGAATGCGCCGCAAATCGCTTTCTTTAACCTTAAGTCGCTGGGCAATTCCTGGCAGATACCAGACTGGATCTATGGCTACCTTAGTTACTACTAAACTGCCATTACTTTTCAATATCTTTCCATCAATTTGTAAGCGTCCCTTCGCTACTCCATCTTGCAGCTCTGGCATACTTATGTGAGCTTTTGTAATCGCAATCGTGGGGCGAATATCGTATCCCTGCTCCAAAAAAGATGTATAAACTTCACCTACTATTGCACCAAATGGATCGAGGGCAACAATTTTGCTAGGATCTGACCAACTGGGGTGCGGCCCGATATGAACAACAGGCGATGTATTTGTTAAGTCGGCGCGGTGATTTGCCTTTAGTGCGCCACTAGCGATCGCCAGTGCCCGATAAACTGCATAAGAGCCAGAGTGGGTACCAATTACATTGCGGTGAGTCTGGTTTGCTAATGTTCCAATAATCGGCCCCCGTTTAATTGGGTCGCTTCCTCCCCAATTTATTGGCACTGATTTTTTGCCATGTCTGCCGGGATGCGATGTCAAAACAATATGTTTGTGCTTAGATTCTGATGAAGACTTTTCCATACATTTTCTCACTTTACCGGGTTTAGGTTCGTAGAGGGATGTCTAGATGATTGGGGGAAATAAACTTAGATCATAGCAACTGAATTTTGTGTATTGGAATATCCTCAAAAGCAAAATCAATTTTCTGTTTCTATCTCTTTATTCAGTATCAGCGGCTACAATATTGAATTAAGATATAATTCTTAAATTGATTTGAAGGAAGTTTAACTTTAAATAAACCCGCTTTATCCCACCTTCCGGGTTGACATTAGCCTTTGCATATCCTTAGTTTTACATCGCCTTGCCAGTAATAGTAAGCCTTGCTTTATGAGTGGAATTTATCCCATGAATCGCCGCAAGTTCATCCAATACAGTTCGCTGACCCTTGGCAGTGGTATACTCGCCGCTTGTACCAGTAATAGCGCAAAGCCACCTGCATCCCAAAGTTCTTCAACTACGACTGAAGCTGGCAAACTCGATAAAGTCAGTTATGGGACTAACTGGTTTGCTCAAGCTGAACATGGCGGCTTCTATCAAGCAGTTGCGACGGGAATCTATCAACAATATGGGTTAGATGTCACGATAAAAGTGGGTGGCCCTCAAGTCAATGGCACTCAGTTGTTGATGGGAAATGCTGTTGATTTCTTTATGGGTTACGGTGCTGATGCCATCAAAGCAATAGAAGAAGGTATTCCTAAAATTACAGTAGCGGCAATCTTCCAAAAAGACCCGCAAGTGCTAATTACTCATCCTGGAGCGGGGAATGACAACCTAGAGAGACTCAAAGGTAAACCAATTCTAATTTCAGCCGCAGCCAACACAACATTCTGGCCATTCCTCAAGGCAAAATATGGTTTTACAGACGACCAAAAGCGCCCTTATAACTTTAATCCTGCTCCCTTTATTGCCGATAAAAATTCAGCCCAACAGGGATATGTGACTTCTGAACCTTTAGCAGTTCAAAAGCAGGGGGGGTTCAATCCGATAATCCATTTATTAGCTGACAATGGTTATACTCCCTATTCAACAACAATTGAGACTAAAAGAGAACTTGTTGAGAAAAATCCTGATTTAGTGCAGCGTTTTGTTGATGCATCTATCAAAGGTTGGTACAGCTATTTAGAAAACCCCGCCCCTGGAAATGAACTAATTAGAAAAGATAACCCGCAAATGAACGATGAGCAACTTGCTTTTAGTTTGGTAAACCTCAAAAAGTACGGCATTATCATCTCTGGTGATGCCGAACAGCAAGGAATTGGAGCTATGACAGACGATCGCTGGAGATATTTCTTTGAGGGGATGGCAAAAGCTGGAGTTTTTAAACCAGGCACTAAATACCAAGATGCTTTCACTTTAAAGTTTGTCAATAAGGGGGTACAAGCTTATAAGAGCTAAATCTAATTAATTCATATCATTTTGAGCGCTTTTGTAGAGATACAACGCATTGCGTCTTGCAACAACCTTATAGTAGAGCGATCGCCAGACACTCAGCCTCGCAGGTTCCATCGATCTAAAATAAATAGCCGCTTTTTTGTGCTGTTGAGTATGCAAGCGTACCCTTAAGATAGATACAAATAATCCCAAATCTAAAATTAATATGAATCCCTGCCCTGCAATTACCCTAAGTCATGTAAGCAAAGCTTACTCTAATGGAACTGTAGCCTTGCAAGACATGAATTTAACTATCGCCGAAAGTCAATTTGTTAGTCTTGTTGGTCCTTCTGGGTGCGGTAAAAGCACGGCATTGCGGATTATGGCTGGACTGGGAAAAATGAGTTCTGGCACTATTGAATGGGGCGAACATGAACCCCAACGCGAATTAGCATTCGTTTTTCAAGAAGCAGCACTAATGCCTTGGGCTAATGTATTTGATAACGTGCGTTTGCCCTTAAAGTTGGCTGGTGTATCTAAGCAAAAGTCTCGTGCTGCGGTGCAAGAGGCCATCTATTTAGTGGGGCTGAATGGGTTTGAAAAATCATATCCTCGCGAACTATCTGGCGGGATGAAGATGCGGGTTTCTATTGCTAGGGCATTAGTAACTCAGCCAAAAATATTGCTGATGGATGAACCTTTTGGCGCTTTGGATGAGATGACGCGCAGTAAATTGAACAGCGATTTACTCGCATTGTGGCAAGAAAAACGCTGGACTGTTGTGTTTGTCACTCACAATATTTATGAAGCTGTGTATTTGTCGAATCGGGTAGTTGTGATGGCGGCGCGTCCTGGCCGAGTGGTGGCTGATGTGAAAATTGATGCAGCTTACCCCCGCACTGAAGAATTCCGCACTTCAAAATTGTGTAATGAATATTGTCGAGAAGTTTCTGCCCGTTTAACAGAAACTATCTCTGATTTGTCTCGTTCCTCGGCTCTGCCTGGAAATGCCCTTCATGAGGCTCCAGCCTCCATAACGAGAGGCTCTTCCTCTCTATAGGTGTTCCCAACCTGGAGCATTGAAACGATAAATTTGAATGCCATAATTTGCCGTTATAAAAAACACTGATACTCACTTAAAAATATGACAAAAATTATAGAGCGCAATGGATCTTTAGCCCAGCAAAAGATGGTTAATTTACTCAATAAGTTAATATCAATTGATTTCATCGCCCCCGCTATAGTTGGTATAGTGGTGTTATTAGTATGGGCGATTTTTGTGCGGGTTACTGGTGTACCTCCGTATATTCTTCCTGGCCCTTGGCTGGTGTTAAAAACGCTAATTAGTGAGTGGAATGAGCTGTTTCCATCACTGATGATTACTTTGCAAATTACAATGGCGGCTTTTGTTGCGGCTGTTGTTTCGGGATTGTTGGTGTCTATCTTGTTTACTCAAAGTAAGTGGATAGAACGCAGTTTGTTTCCTTATGCGGTAATATTGCAGACAACGCCAATTGTAGCGATCGCTCCTCTCATTATCATCTGGCTGAAAAACAATACCTTCGCCGCTTTAGTCGTTTGCGCCTGGCTTGTAGCATTTTTTCCCATTGTCTCTAATACGACGTTAGGACTCAATAGCATTGACCACAACTTAGCTAATGTATTTCAACTCTACAGAGCATCCCGCTGGCAAACTTTGCTTTATCTCCGCTTACCAAGCGCCTTACCCTATTTCTTGGGTGGTTTGCGAATTAGCGGCGGCTTGGCGTTGATTGGTGCGGTTGTGGCTGAATTTGTAGCGGGTACTGGGGGAGCTAAGTCGGGAATTGCCTACCAAATATTGATGTCTAGCTACAATTTGCAAATTCCCCGAATGTTTGCAGCTTTAATTATGACTACAAGCTTGGGAATTATCATCTTTATTGTGTTAACTATTCTGTCTGATTTCCTGTTAAGCAACTGGCATGAAAGCGCTGTCCAACGGGAAAATTAAGCTATATATATAATTTTTAATATAGTAGACCCATTAATATAGCAGACCTTTAATTTATCTACATCATCCGTTTGACAGAAATAATTTGATACATATTTTTGTCAATTAATCCAGTTAATCCAAGATAGATAATCTTGGTGAAAAATGTTCATGTTGCACCAAACCATAGGTAGAGGGCAGGCCAAGTAAGAAGAAGTTAAATTATGTAAAGTTGTTTTTTAATAATTTTATGCTTCTTACCTCGAAACCAGTAAAAGAGATCTTTTGTTGCCCAGAAGAATCTAATTTTTATTCACATTCACTAGAAAGTTTAGTTTTAAATAATTGCACTCGTTCGGATGTTGTAGTTGAGTTTGGTTCAGGAGATGGAAGCCCAGTAATTAATTCATTAACAAGAACCAAATTTGATGGTGTAATACATGGATTTGATTTAAGCAAGGAAGCTTGTCAAGTTGCTAATTCAAAAATAAAAGAATCTAAATTAAGTAGTAAATATATAATCCATAATTCATCTTTTTTTGACGCTTCTAAACCGGATGCTGACTATCTGATATCAAACCCACCCTATCTTCCAGCATGGGATAACGATCTTTATCAACCACTGTTACATGGCGGTGTAGATGGCAATGCAATTTCCAAGCAGCTTTTATCCTTAGATTATGAAAATGTAATGCTGATGGTATCTAGCTATTGCGATCCCAAGGGGATGATTAGTTATGCAAAAGCTAAAGGATACTACGTTCCTAGTTTTGTAGTTTCCCCACTAGAGTTTGGCTATTATAGCTCTGAACCAAAAGTTAAAAAACGCATCGAAGAACTGCGAAAAGAAAATAGGGCATTTTATTCTAAAAACATCTATCTATTAGCAGGGGTTGTGTTTAAGAAGCGGCATAGCTTAATGATAGATTTGTCTGAAGATCTAGCTAAAATAATGACATCGTTGTGAGAGGTGGAACATAAGTATCCTGAAGGCAAAACGGATAAAAAGCAGGATAGTTAGATGTTGTTCTTTTTAACGAAGGGTATTTTATCTTGGAATCCGCGAATGGCGCTTTGCTCAAGTATTTACCTATCGATGCAACTAGGGTAGATTCGGTTGAGGTAAAGCTGCCATTAAATACTGGTTAGACATATATTCCAACGAACCTTTGTTTGCCAACCATTCACGAACTGTGTAGATGCTCCAAGATTTTAAAAAATTGTACGAGAAGGAAGAAAATTATATGCAGAGCAACGTTTTTAGTTTACCAAGAATTTCGTCTGAGGCAAAAAATAAGCCAAACTATACTGAGGCGGAGCAGGAATTTATACAACTGCTCGATATGGAGGATCTAGATAAGAAGGTTCAGGCAGATCCAACCATAGCGGCTAATTTTGAAAGCGCGATCGCAGCCGCAATTGAGGAAGCTTACGAGTCAGGTGCTGGGGATGCAGAAGCACACCGATTTTTACAGCGGATACTTTATCGCATTAATCGGCTAAAGCTATTTTGGTATGACGATTTGCGGCATTATACAAACGAGCGATCGCTTTATTTGCAAACCGTTTTAGTCAAAATTGAGGAAGCTTGGCAACAGTGGGAATTCTCTCAAGTTGACGTGGAAGCACTTCAAAAATTATATGTTAAGGAAGCATTAAAAGAACGCGCTGCCGCAGATCTCGATCCTGCTTTGTCTGCTGATAGTCGCTACTTGCAAGAGGAAATGACTGAAGCTGGCTACCGCCGAGTGTTGGCGATTGGTTCTTTTGATGGTTTAGTTGAAGGAAGTCGCCTTTCGCGCATTTTGGGTGGTGCTGCTAATGAGGTGCAGGCAACGCTAACAAAGGTGTTGCTTGAAGAGTACGGTAACGGTCGTTTAACTCGCAAGCATTCTACTTATTTTGCTCAAATGCTTGATGAGTTTGGGATGAATACGGAACCAGAGGCGTACTTTGATATAGTGCCTTGGGAAGTGCTGGCTTGTGCTAATCATAATTTCATGCTGACGGAGTGGAAGCGTCATTATTTGCGCTACAACGGCGGATTAGCGTATTTTGAAATAGCAGGCCCTGCGGCTTACAGAAATTATCTAGCGGCGGCGCAGCGGTTGGGGTTATCGCAGGCGGCGATGGGTTATTGGGAGTTGCATATTAGGGAAGACGAACGGCACGGACAGTGGATGTTGGATGATGTAGCTTTGCCACTGGCGGATATGTATCCGGATCGTGCGTGGGAATTGGTGCTGGGATATGACCAAGAGAAGTTGATGGGCGATCGCGCTGGTGCTGCTATTGTGCTGTCGGCGAAAGAGGCAGAACGGGAAGCGTTGGAGGCGATCGCGGCACGTTGAGCGAGACTCTCGCCCTAAGTTTAGATCCTTCTACATTTAAGCCCGAAAAACCCGTAATTGGGGGGTCTCCCCCCAAACCCCCCGTTGGGGGACGGGGTGCGTCCCCCAAGCCCCCTCCACATTAAAGTTGTGCCCCCGTTGAGGCTTTGGGGGTCGCGTTGCTTGGGATAGAAGTTGCGATCGCTCTATACCCCTAAAGAAGGCTTGTGCTTACGCATATATCTAGAAAGAACGAGCTTATACTATTTGGGTTTAGGATTGTGGGGTTGAAGTAGAGACGCTTCCAAAATCTAAAATCCAAAATCCAAAATGCTATTAGCGGGCTTTTATAAAAACTACGCCGCTAAAATTGCTGAAATTGAGTTAAGGGTGGGTAAGTCTTAAACAATGTTATAGTTTGGTGCAATATGAGTGAAAATGGACGATCGCTACGATGCAATCAGTTGATTGGGACGCCATTGTTACTGCTTTAGCCGGGGTCGAAGTCATCACCGACGCTACTCAAGTCGCCAAACTTTCGCAAGACTATCATACTTTCAGCCCCGTTCTGGTTCCCCTCCTGAGTGGGAAAACTGGGGACTTGGTTGCTCGTCCTGCTACTGAGGAGCAAGTAATACAGGTTGCAAAAACCTGCGTTAAGTATAAAGTGCCGCTTACGGTGCGTGGTGCGGGAACTGGAAATTACGGCCAGTGCGTGCCTTTGCATGGTGGGGTTATTTTGGATACCACGCGATTGAATGCAATTCGCTGGGTGAAGCCAGGTTTAGCGTGCGTTCAAGCAGGGGTGAAACTGGCGGCGCTGGATAAACAAGCGCGGGAGATTGGTTGGGAAATGCGGATGGCTCCTTCAACTTATCGCACGGCGACAATTGGGGGATTTATTGGTGGAGGGAGTGGTGGAATTGGTTCGATTACTTACGGACAATTGCGCGATCGCGGCAATCTTCACGCCCTCCGAGTTATTACTATGGAAGACGAACCGCGTGTTATTGAATTGCGCGGCGATGATGTCCATAAGGTGAATCATGCGTGGGGCGTAAATGGCATCATCACGGAATTAGAAATTCCTTTGGGGCCAGCTTATCCTTGGGCAGAATTAATTGTTGCCTTTAATGATTTTATGGCAGCGGCTAAGTTTGGTCAAGCATTGGGGGATGCTGATGGATTAATTAAGAAGTTAATCTGCATTTGTGCATCTCCAATTCCTTCTTACTTTGCTGCTTTTAAGAATCAGATTCCTGAAGATCGTCCCTGTGCTTTATTAATGATAGCGGAATCCTGTTTAGAACCATTACAGGGATTAATTTCACAGTACGGCGGCAGTATTTGTTATCAAAAATCCGCCCAAGAAGCCAGCAAAGGCACGTCTTTAGCGGAATTTACTTGGAATCATACGACTTTACACGCTCGTAATGTAGATCCATCGCTGACTTATTTGCAAACTCTGTTTCCAAATGATAAGGATTTAAAGCTAGTCGAGCATATGTATCATCATTTTAGGGATGAAGTGATGATGCACCTGGAATTTATTAGGGTGAATGGTGCAGCAATTCCAGCAGCATTGCAACTCGTTCGCTACACAACAGAAGAGCGTCTTAACGAGATTATGCGCTATCACGAAGACCAAGGCGCGTTTATTGCTAATCCTCACACTTATATTATTGAAGATGGAGGACGCAAGCATATGGACCCGCAGCAAGTGCAATTTAAGGAAATGGTCGATCCTTATGGGCTGATGAATCCGGGTAAGATGAAAACTTTGGTAAAAAGTAAGGCACAATGATGCACAGTTTTATTCCCCCAGAACGGTTTTTTCCTTATCTAACTTGGACTGATATCCAAGCGATGCCAGATAAGGAAAATGTGGTAATTATTCAGCCTGTGGGTGCAATTGAACAACATGGCCCGCATTTGCCTATAATTGTAGATTCGGCTATTGGTGTGGGTGTTATTGGCAAGGCTTTAGCCAAGCTAGATGCGAATGTACCAGCATACGTCTTGCCGCCTTTGTATTACGGGAAATCTAACGAGCATTGGCATTTTCCGGGTACAATTAGTTTAAGCGTGCCGACGCTTTTGGCAGTTTTAACTGAAACGGCTGAGAGTATTTATCGGGCTGGTTTTCGCAAATTCGTGTTGATGAATTCGCACGGTGGGCAACCGCAGGTAATGGAAATTGTCGCGCGGGATTTGCGCCAGAAGTATGATGATTTTGTGGTATTTCCGTTGTTTACTTGGCGGGTTCCTCACATTGCCAAGGAATTGATTGCGCCAAAAGAAATGGAATTGGGTATCCATGCTGGCGATGCAGAAACGAGTATCATGCTATCGCTTTTGCCGGAACAAGTGAAGATGGAAAAAGCTGTTGCGGAATATCCGCAAGGTTTGCCGGAAGATAGTCTTTTGAGTATGGAAGGTAAGTTACCGTTTGCGTGGTTGACGCGAGATTTATCTCAGAGTGGCGTTATTGGCGATCCAACGGTGGCGACTAAAGAAAAGGGCGATCGCTTGTTAGAATCTGTCTCCGATGGTTGGGTTCAAGTCATCAAAGATATCTACAAATTCCGTCAGCCTCAAGCTTGGAAGCCGTGAAACTTATCATTTTTAAGTTAGTATAAGTTTATGAAGGCTGTCGAATTCCTATTCAGGTTCTAAAAAATGGATATTTCAGATGACCGCAAAAGGCGAATAATGGAGCATCTCGGCAGAACTAAACCTAGCAATCAACCGAGTGCGCCAGCTAATTCAGAGCAACGCAACCAGCAGATTAGGGATCATGTAAAGAGAACGAGAAAGTAGGATAAATTATCTTCCAATTAGTCGGGCGAAGCTAATAAGGAAACATGGGCGCTAACGATGCGCCAACCCTGTTCGGTTCGCATCCAAGTTTGGCTTTGTCGTCCAGTTTTATTAGAGGTTTTGCGCTGAAATTCTGTCGTGGCTGTGGCGAAATCTCTGCCGTAAGTAGTGATAACTGTATTAATAAGAATTCTATCTAAATTAACAGGCGATCGCTGGCTGCGAAAAGCAGCTATTTCATCATAACCATACAGATTTTCAGTGACTCCAAACCGCACCGTCTGCGGGCTGTTCCAAAATAGTTCGTCAAGTACGGCGACATCGTTGCTAATCAAAGCTTTTTCGTAACGCTGAAAGGCTGCTGTTACTTCAGCTACTACTTCGGGAATGTTGATATCCATTAAAAACTTCCGATTGTTAGGGTTAATCTCGGATTTTGAAACGCAGATAATGCGGAGTAATGCAGATATTTAACTTCTCTTAGCTTCCCTCGTTCAGGTGAAGCCTGGGAACGAGGGAAGTCGGGGAGCAAAAAGTAGTAAGGTGGCCAGCGCCAACCTAAGAGTAACCTTTAGCGGCTCGTTCTGGCAATCCCATCACGCTTCGGTAGTGGGATTCAATTTCGCTAATTGATTTAGATTGCCGCTTTGTAACCCACTGACTGCGCTCAAACAATTCTTTTTTCAAATCATCTACGTTAATGGTTGTTACGTTACCATTGGCAACAATTTGTTTCCCATTCACCCAAGCGCTATCTACTGCCTGAGTGGGGCGTCCCCATATTAGCAAACCAATGGGATCTGTTCGGGGTAGAAGGGATAAATTAGTAAGGTCGTAAAGTACCAAATCTGCTTTTTTACCTACAGTCAGCGAACCAAGTTCATCGCCGAGGTTTAATCCCTTCGCGCCGCCTAAAGCTGCCATTTCTACAGATTCGCGGGGCGAAATCCATTGGTGGTAATCTAAATCTGTGACGTTGTGTAAAATTGAGCCGATTTTAATTGCTTCTAGTAAGTCTTGCGAGTCGTTGCTAGAAGCGCCATCGCATCCAAAAGAGACGTTTACTCCAGCTTGACGATATTTCAAAATAGGCGCAATGCCGCTTCCTAAGCGCAGGTTGCTGAGGGGATTGTGTACTACGGTTGATTGAGTTTCGGCTAAGATGGCGATATCGTCATCGTTTAACCAGACGCAGTGGGCTAAAGAAGTTTTGGAACTGAGATAATTTATGCGCTTTAGGTGTTCGACGGCGCTACAACCGTATTTTTCTTGCGCTAGCAACTGTTGAGCTTTGGTTTCTAGTAAGTGGGAATGGCGACAAATATTGTAGCGATCGCTCAATTCTATGCATCCTTCAAACAAAGCATCGCTGCACAGTTGAATCCCCGTTGGTGCAACTAGGAAATATATCCCCTCTTCTGGGTTGTGAAATTTGTCAATAGCTTCCTGCATCAGTTGTAAAGATGCAGCAGTTGAGCGAAGATACGCTTTGTGTTCCCTTTCTGTACCAGCGGAGGGAATGCCAGCATTGAGAGATTCATCTTGAATCAGCGGTGCAATAAAAGCGCGGATTCCTATTTCTTTGTAGCCGCGAACAGCAGCTTCAATGGTTTCTAGTTCTTTACCCGGAATTAAAACTAAGTGATCGACAACGCTTGTACCCCCTGAAAGTAAAGTTTCTACTGCCGTGCCTAAAGCACTGATATATACCTGTTCTGGTTCGAGGGGTGCAAATTCGTAAAGTTCCGCCAGCCACAATTCTAGAGGAACAGGGGGAATAATACCCCGCTGCCACATCTCGGAAGAGTGGGTGTGCGCGTTGAAGAAACCGGGGAGTAGAAGTTTGTTCGTACCATCGACGGCTGTACCGACGACATCTAGATTGGGTGCAATGGCGCTAATGTGCGAGTCTGCAATTTGCACATCGACAGTGCCGTAACCGTCATCAACCGGAACTAAAACTTGCTGAAGGGTAAAACTCACAAATTTGACCTTTTACTTAAAAATTACAGAACTCTATCAGTCTTGGTGGTAAATAGTGGTATTCAAGACATCATGTTGATTTCTCTAATTCACAATTTTAATTATGAATCGATCGCTCCGTACCTTGGGTGTAGCGCCAAATGCTTGGGCAGTTGATGAGAAAATTGCCGACATCACCCGTCCACCCCTCAAACCCGAACCTGTCACCCTAACAACAGCAACTAAGACGCTGCGCGTGGATTTGGCAAAAGCCGCCATATTGGTGATAGATATGCAGAACGATTTCTGTCATCCTGATGGCTGGCTAGCTCATATTGGCGTAGACGTGACACCCGCACGCACGCCCATCAATCCTTTGAAAAATGTGCTGCCAAAATTGCGGAGTGCAAACCTGCCTGTAATTTGGATAAACTGGGGCAACCGTCCCGATTTAATGAATATCAGCGCGGGAGCGCGTCACGTTTACAATCCTACAGGCGATGGTGTGGGTTTGGGCGACCCTCTGCCAGCCAATGGCGCACCCGTTTTGATGGCTGGTAGTTGGGCGGCGGCGGTGGTAGATGAGCTGGAACAAAAGCCGGAAGATATCCGCGTTGACAAGTACCGGATGAGCGGTTTTTGGGATACTCCCTTGGATAGTATCCTGCGGAATCTAGGAAGAACTACTTTGTTTTTTGCAGGAGTCAACGCCGATCAATGCGTGATGGCAACATTGCAAGATGCCAATTTCCTCGGCTATGACTGCATTTTGGTTACTGATTGTAGTGCAACTACATCTCCCGAGTATTGCTGGCAAGCAACTCTTTATAACATCAATCAGTGTTTTGGTTTCGTTACAGATTCTCAAGCTATCGTAGAAGCAATTAGCAATGGGGAATTTTAGATTTTAAGGTAAATCTAAAATCATCTCGGCGGACTTTCTCCGCCTGGGCAAAATTGTCGGGCTAACAGCTAAACTGAAGGAAACCCAAATGGATGCTGCTCGTTGCGTTATTCCTGTCCTCAAATCTCCTAAAGACTATCAAGCATATCGGATTAGTGCTAATGATAGTAACCGTTTAGCAATTGTATTCGATCCGAAGACGGCGAATATCTCATTAAGTTTTTGTGTAGAAATATTCGATGTTGGGGGGCAAACACCGCCGAATCGACATCAAATGGCTGTAGAGATGTTTTTCGTCCTTAAAGGAGAAGGGCAAGCCACTTGTGATGGAAAGACTGTACCAATTCGCCCTGGAGACAGTATTTTAGTGCCCCCGACGGGCATTCATAAACTTGAAAATACGGGATCTGGTCGCTTGTATACACTGTGTATCATGGTTCCCAATGAAGATTTTGTAGAACTAATTCGCAGTGGCATTCCTGTTGAATTGGATGAAGAGGATTTAAAAGTCCTCGGTCGTTCAGATTCTTTGGTTACACTTTAAAAATTGGAAATGGGGAATCGGTTTATCTCTGTAGCAATGAACCATGAACCATGAACTATGAACAAAGAAACAGTTTCAATGCACGCCAGAGATGGGGTGCGGCTAGATGCGGATATTTATCGCCCTGATGATAACGGTACTTATCCAGTATTGCTGATGCGGCAACCATATGGAAGAGCGATCGCATCTACTGTAGTCTACGCCCACCCCGCTTGGTATGCCGCCCAAGGCTATATTGTAGTTATTCAAGATGTCCGAGGGCGGGGCACTTCTGAAGGTGAATTTAAACTGTTTGCCCACGAGATTGAAGATGGTTTTGATACCGTAAACTGGGCGGCTAATTTACCAGGAAGTACGGGCGATGTCGGAATGTATGGGTTTTCTTACCAGGGGATGACTCAGCTTTACGCCGCCGCCGAACATCCACCCGCCTTGAAAGCTATTTGCCCCTCTATGATTGGCTACGATTTGTATGCAGATTGGGCTTATGAAGGCGGGGCATTTTGTTTGCAAGCTAATTTGGGATGGGCAATTCAATTAGCAACAGAAACAGCTAGGTTGCGGGGAGATGAGAAGGCGTATCAAGCGCTTTTTAATGCTTCTCGCAATTTACCTTTATATGACACAATTCCTGCTAATCCAGAAATATTAAAAAACTTAGCGCCTGACTCTTTTTATCACGACTGGTTAAACCATCCCGAAACTGATGAATATTGGGCAAACCTGTCACCTTCGCGCTTCATGCTGGAAGTTGATCTGCCAATGCTGCACGTTGGGGGATGGTTCGATACCTACCTGCGCGGTACTCTGAATTTATACAAGAAAATATCAGTTAGCAGCGCTTTCCCTCAGCATTTAGTAATTGGCCCTTGGGCGCATTTGCCTTGGGGTCGCAAAGTCGGTGCGGTTGATTATGGTGCAGAGGCGGCTAGCCCAATTGACTGGCTGCAAGTGCGTTGGTTTAATCAATTTCTCAAAGGTATTGATACGGGAATATTAGATGAACCGCCCGTTTATTTGTTTGAAATGGGTAGTAATGAATGGCGTTTTTTTGATAGTTGGCCTAGCGATAATAATAAATCCTATTTTCTGGAAAGTTCGGGTTTAGCCAGTATGCGGGAGTATGCTGGCAAGTTAGTTAAGCAAGAGGAAGAATCTAATAATCCAAAATACGATCCCCCCCTACCCCCCCTTAAAAAAGGGGGGGGTGAAAATCCAAAATCGATGGATGTGTTTGTCCACGATCCTTGGCGACCTGTTCCAGCTTTGGGGGGACACGCTGCAATTCCTGCTGGTTCTTTTGACCGTTCTAGCATCGATTGTCGCACGGATGTTTTAACTTATACTTCTGCACCGCTAGAGGCGGATTTATATATCGCTGGGGATGTAGCTGTAGAAGTTTATTGCACGGCTGATAAGCCAACTTTTGATTTATGTGCTGTCTTGTCTGAGGTGCGAAGTAATGGCAGCGTCTACAATTTTACTCAGGGTTATTTGCGCGTGAATCCCGGTGGGGAAACGACTCCGCTACAAATTAAACTTCAGCCGACTTGTATAAAGATTGCGTCTGGTAATGCCTTACGTTTGAGTTTAAGTGCTGCTTGTTTTCCTGCTTATCCAGTGAATCCGGGAACGAGATCTCTTCCTGCTGAAACTCGTTTGATTGAGGCTGAAATTATTACTTTGACCGTGCTAGCTGGAGGCGATTGTCCTTCGAGAATCTTACTTTAGAGCGATCGCACAGATCCCCCCAACCCCGCTTTTTAAAGGGGGCTATGCGTAAGTACCTATCAAATCTGTATTCTGACGGATGCTGGCTTTTGTGTAGTTTTATTAATTTAAAAGGCAGCGATTGTAGGAAAACTAATGCCGGAAGGACCAGAAGTAAGGCGGTTTGCAGATTCGCTTTGCAAAGCGCTTGAAGGTAAAGAAATAATTTCATTAATGGCACGCACGCGGGGCGCAAAGGCTTGGCTGTTAGAGCATCCAGGTGTTTTAATCAACCGCCGAATTGAACGAGTGCGATCGCGCGGTAAGCACCTTTATTGTTTGATTGAGGGCGGCTACTATTTCCATTCTCACCTAATGATGTGGGGGAGATGGGCGGTGGAAAGTGAAGTACCTCTAGAGATAGATCGTCGGGAAAGAGCGCGAATTGTTGTGCCAGATGCGATCGCTATTCTCTACTCAGCACCAATTTTTGAAATAGGTGCAGGCGATCCTTTTGAACTTGTCGAAAATCTACGCACTCTTGGCCCCGATATCTTACCTTATCCCGAAGAAGGATTATTTGATACTGTAAAGTTTAAAGAACGGTTGCTAACACCTGAAAACAGCGATCGCGCTATTGGTGCGGCGTTACTCGATCAACAAATCTTAGCCGGAATTGGTAATTATTTGAGAGCGGAAATTTTGTTTGATTGTCGCCTCGACCCTTGGAAATTGGTTGGCGAGTTGACAACAAATGAACTGGAACGATTGTGCGAGTCAATTGTTAAACTAGCGCTGCGAGCCGATGAGAAGGGCGGGGTTACTGTTTCTGATGAAGAGCGATCGCGCATGAAAACTGATTCTACGCTAGTTTATCAACTCGGACGCGAGTATGGGAATCGGCACTATGTTTTTCGTCGCACCAATTTACCTTGTTTGAGATGTAACGACACAATTCGCCAATTGCGTCAAGTGACAAGAGCGGATGAAGAAGGCGAGAAAAGTAGGATTATCTACTTTTGTCCTAGTTGTCAGGGGACGACGGTAGAGCTTAAGAAATCAAAAAGCAAGTCTTCTAAAGTTGCGGCTGAGGGAAATAAAAATGATGCAGAGATTGCCTCAAGTTCTATTAAAAAGACGGGGAAGCGATCGCGTCCTCCCGTCGATAATAGCGAAAATATTAATCAGGTGAATGTATGATTAACTCCGCCAAGTTAAACATAGAGGAAAATACTGGAGCGTTGAGCCGTTTTGCCAGCGTTGCCGAACAAGTTGCAGCAACAACTAAGCGGACAGAAAAAGCAGCATTTTTGGGAAACTATTTCACCTCTCTATCTGATGATGATTTGTCTCATGCTGCGCGATACTTTGCCGGATATATATTTCCCCTGCGAGATCAGCGCACAATTAATATTGGTGGGGCGGCATTGCTAACAGCAATAACGGCTGTTAGCGGAGAAGAGAAATCGGCATTACAAACAAGATTAGTAACGCTTGGCGATCCTGGGGATGTAGCAGAAGAAGCTTTTAATAAAAATGTAAATATTGATGGCGATAACCAGAGTCTTACACTTTCTGAATTATCAAATAAACTTGAAAAATTAGCAGCGACAACAGGAAGCAAACGTAAAACTGAGCTTGTCACAGAATTGCTTAAGGTGGCAACGCCAGTTGAAGCGAAATATATAGTTAAGCTATTAGCAGGCGATTTAAGAATTGGGCTTAAAGAAGGTGCAGTTGAAGATGCGATCGCTCGCCTTTTCAAGACAAATGTTTCTAAAGTTCAGTGGGCAAATATGCTAACTGGCGATATTGGCGAAACTGCTTTACTAGCGCGTCACCAAAGACTTGATGACGCGCGGATGCGGCTATTCCATCCTATTAAATTTATGCTCGCTAGTCCCGCCGCAGATTTAACAGAAGTCGCGAAACAAATGCCTTCAGGATTTGCCGTTGAAGACAAGTATGATGGAATTCGCGCTCAAATTCACCTTGCACCAGCCGAGGAAGATAACTCGATTCTTCACGGTAATATCCATAATGGTAGGCGCGTTGCCCTCTTTTCAAGAACGCTTGACGAAATTACCCAAAGCTTTCCAGATTTAATCGATCCAATTGCTGGAATTATATCAAGTGAAGCCGCAAAGGGTGAAGAGGGTGGTTTAATTTTGGACGGGGAAATTGTGCCCGTTAGGGATAATGAAATTTTACCTTTTCAAGAATTGCAAAAGCGACTTGGACGCAAGAAAGTTTCAGAGGAATTACTTGCCGCTGTCCCTGTTGGATTTATTGCCTACGATGTGTTGTACGCTCAAGGGCAAGTGTTAATTAATCAGCCCTTTTCCCAGAGGCGGAAGATTTTAGAATCTCTACATTTTGACACTCTAAGGGTACGTTGTGCTGCTTCAAAACAAGTCCCAGATATTTCCCAATTAGATGAAGAATTTGCCGCAGCGCGAGCCAGGGGAAATGAAGGCTTGATGGTGAAAGATTTGGATTCTACCTATAAACCTGGTAGGAGAGGACGAGATTGGCTGAAAATTAAACGCGCACTGGCAACGCTTGATGTTGTTGTGACAGCAGCCGAGGTAGGAAATGGCAAACGGCATCGCTTTTTGTCTGACTATACTTTTGCCGTGCGAAAGAGCGAAACAGATCCAACACTTTTAAATATTGGTAAGGCTTATTCAGGGTTAACAGATGCAGAGATAACTGAGCTTTCCGAGTGGTTTCGCGCTCATACTTTGCAAGAGTTAGCGCATGGTAAAGTGTGTTTGGTGGAACCGCGCATCGTCCTTGAAGTGACTTTCGATCTCGTGCAAGCTTCGACGCGACATGAAAGCGGTTATGCGCTAAGATTTCCGCGCATTTTGCGGGTGAGGAATGATAAGCCTGCTGAAGAAATTGATACGCTTGAAACTGTGCGTCGTTTGGCGGAAACTGCACCTTCTGAACCTGCAACTGATAAACAGGAATCTTTTGTTGATGCTGCTGCTAAATTGAATATCCCTCCACCCCCCCTTGGAGGCAATAGTGAATCTGGTATTTTTCAGTTAGAAAATGATATAAACCAAACCCCAAATATTGAAGCAGCGCACGAGGCTTTTAAAGCTTTTATTGATAGCAGCGATCGCTCTAAATCTATAGCAATACTGCACGACTCAGACGCCGATGGCGTGACTGCTGGGGTTGTATTGCAGCTAGCCTTGCAACGCGCTGGATTTGAGAAAGTAACCCGCGTTATACCCGATCGCGATCGCAATGCGTGGACGCCTGCAAACCGCGCTCGCGTCTCTGCTGTTACACCCGATCGTTTATTTGTACTCGATCTCGGTAGCCAATCGGAACCAGTAATTAATAATGTTCCTACTTGCTTTATCGATCACCACCGTCCTGAAGGTGTCCCGTCTAATGATACGCTGATTAGCGCTTACACTTGGGAGCCAATTCCTAACACCTCGCTGATAGTTTGGGAACTCTGTCAAGAAATTATAGATGTATCAGATTTAGATTGGATTGCAGCTATCGGGACAATGAGCGATTTAGGTGAAAAGGCTCCTTTTGAAATGTTGGCAGTTGCTAAAACTAAGTACACAGCAAAATATTTAAAGGAAGCTTCTGCCTTAATTAATGCAGCGCGGCGTGCTTCCCACTACAATCCAGAAGTAGCAGCGCAGGCGTTGCTTACGCATAAAGATCCGCGATCGCTCGTTAATTCAAACAACCCCGAAGTTGAGCAACTTCGATTAGCTAAGGCGGAAGTTAATACAGCACTTCAAGAGGGAAAAAAAGCAGCACCAATTTTTGCTGGAAATGTCGCTTTAGTGCGTGTAAATTCACCTTGTCAAATTCATCCGCTAATCGCACAAAGTTGGCGCACGCGATTACCAAAATATGTGGTTATTGTAGCGAATGAGGGATATATTCCCGGTCGGATTAACTTTAGCGCCAGAACGTCATCGGGGGTCAATGTCCTTGACTTGTTACGCGGTATAGAATTATCAGAAGGTGAGGGTAGCTACGGACACGGACACGATAGCGCATCTGGAGGAAGTTTGCCACGCGATCGCTGGAATGAGTTGCTGATCAAACTGGGGTTTAATATCACCGAAAATTAATAAATAGGGAATGGGTTCTTAGCCAACCCTTCTCCCCAGACTCCGGACTCCGGACTCCGGACTCCGGACTCGAATGAACGATTACCAAAGATGATTGATGTAGTTTGGGACATGGAAACTGGCGATCCGGATGATTTTTTAACGCTATTGTTGTTAATTGGACACCCAGAAGTTAACCTCAAAGCTGTTACAATCACCCCCGGAACGCCAGATCAAATCGGACTGGTGAGATATGCGATCGCGGAATTTAATTTAGATATCCCTGTCGGCGCTTACAACATCGAACATCCCAAGCAATGCGTCTCTAAATGGCACTACGATACTTATGGCAACATTCCCCCCTCCCGCGATGCAGAACCTGGGGGAGAAATTTTGCTGCGCTATTGCGATGAAAATACAACGCTAATTACAGGATGTCCCCTCAAGAATGTGGGAAGCGCTATGAAGTTAAATTTCAAAGTGGGGCGTTTGTTTGCCCAAGGTGGATTTGCAGGCGAGGGTGTAGTTCCATCAGAAAAACAATTAGATAAGTTTAAAGGGATGGTGACTTGCCCTACTTACAACCTCAACGGCGATTCAAAATCTGCTCTCGCTGCGCTTTCTTATTCCGGCATTAATATTAGACGATTTGTGTCTAAAAATGTCTGTCATGGAGTTTATTACGACCAAAATATGCACGAATATTTTGCAGCAGTTAAAGCCAAAAGTAAGTCTCTTGCATGGATTTGGCAGGGGATGGATGTTTACCTGCGATCGCACCAAAGCGGGAAGAAATTCCACGATCCTTTAGCAGCTTGCTGTGCTATTGATGAATCTATCGCTACTTGGGCAGAGGTAGAGTTGTACCGCGAAAAAGGTCAGTGGGGGTCGAGATTATCTCCTGGTTCTGGGACGTGGATTATTATCGATTACGATAGCGAGAAGTTTATCTCTACCTTGACAGCATATTGAGAAATAACCTACGGACTTAATGACTGCGATCGCCCCGCCAACCTCTTATTGCTAATTAGCAGCTTTTCAAACTCAGCCGCTGGTATGGGACGGCTGAAAAAATAGCCCTGCATCGTGTCGCATTGCTGTTCGCAGAGAAAATTTAGTTCAGCTTCTGTTTCTACACCTTCAGCCGTAACTTTTAGATTCAGGTTGTGAGCTAATTGAATCACGGCGTTCATAATAGCTGTATTTTGCGAATCGCTCGTAACATTGTGGACGAAGGAGCGATCGATTTTTAAAGTGTCAAAGGGAAATTGTTTCAGATAGCTCAAAGAAGCATAACCAGTGCCAAAATCATCGATTGCTATATGAATTCCCAACTTTTTCAATTCATTTAAGGTAGCGATCGCGCCATCAGCATTTTCCACAAGGCTGCTTTCAGTAAGCTCTAATTCTAAAGCCGATGGATGCAGATTTATGTTTTCTAATATTTGCACTATCTTCTGGCTCAGATTCGGTTGAGAAAATTGACGCGCCGACAAATTAACGGATATCCGCGAAAAAGAAAAACCAGCATCTTGCCATATTTTCGTTTGGGTGCAAGCAGTTTGCAACACCCACTCGCCAATCGGAACAATTAAGCCTGTTTCTTCTGCTAAGGGAATAAATTCAGCAGGTGAAACCATTCCTCGTGTGGGGGAAAGCCAACGCACTAAGGCTTCAGCACCGACGATATTACCAGATGAAAGCTCCACCAGCGGTTGATAGTAAACATGAAATTCGTTTCGTTCTACTGCACGCCGCAAACTTGTCTCAAGGACGAGTGCTTCAGCAGAGTTTACATCTATGTTTCCGGTGTAAAATTGATAATTATTCCCCCCCAGCTTTTGAGTGGAAAACATCGCCGCCGCCGCCCTCTTCATCAAATTCTCTATGTTCTCTCCTTCGCTGGGATAGAAGGCAATACCAATACTAGCCGTGACAAAAAATTGACCGCAATCTAAGTTGAATGGTTCATTAAGATATAACAAAATACTATGGGCGACACTGGCTACCGTTTGTCTTTGGCCTAGAGTTGCTAGAATTACGACAAATTGATCGGCATTCAACCGAGCCACAGTGTCTTGCATGCTGAGAGTTTCACTTATGCGTTCGGCGATTTGTTTGATTAAGCGATCGCTATCTTGATTTCGCAAACTGTCGGTGATGCGGCTGAACCGATCCAATCCTAGAAATAAAAGAGCGACGGAATTTTCTTGCCTATCGCTAATTATTTGAGCGAACCGTTCTCGCAATAGCAGGCGATTGGGAAGGTTAGTAACGCTGTCGTAATGGAGTAAGTGATTTAGTCTTTCTTCTGCCTGCCTGAGTGCTTGTGTATAAGGTTTAGTAATGTTGGTTTGTCTTTTCAGTCGCGCTGCGATCGCCTTGAGCAGTTCAGTTGGCGTACAAGGCTTAGTTACATAGTCGTCTGCTCCCGACTCCATTGCTTGGCGTAAATCAGCTCTTTCAGCCTTTGCAGTCAGGAAAATAAATGGAATTGCCGCTGTCACCGGATCTTGCCGCAATGCTGTTAAAACGCCATAACCATCGAGATCTGGCATCATCACGTCGCAAATTATTAAATCCGGTAATATTTCCCTCGCTATAGATACGCCCACTAAACCATTTTCTGCACCAGCAGCCTCGAAATCTTCTGCTGCTAGCAATTCTAAAATGTTTTCGCGGATGGGTTCTTCATCTTCAATAACTAAAATCTTTGTCATTATTTTTACTTATTACTTGCTGATTGTTCTATTACTTATATTAACTATGCTTGCGGGTGCAATGGCAAGTTAACAATAAATGTTGTGCCCACACCGACCCGACTCTCTAGCATAATTTCTCCTCCATGCAAGTCAATAAAGTTTTTGATTATGGCTAATCCTAAGCCAGTGCCCGGAATTGTGCCCACATTAGTAGCCCGATGGAATGTTTCAAATAATCGCGGTTGGTCTTCGGCGGGAATGCCAATTCCTTGGTCTTTAATTCGGAAGATAGCTTTATTTTTTTCGCAGGAAAGTTCGCATTCAATCCGACCGCCATTAGGTGAATATTTAATAGCATTAGATAGCAAATTGGTGAGAATGTGGTGCAATAGTTTTTCATCCATGCAAGCTTGGGGGCATTCCCCCTTAGCAACAAAAGCGATCGCATAGTTAGAGCCAGCTGTAAGTTGCATTTCTGCGACAAGTTCGTGGCAGAAACTTTCAAGGTCTAGAGGTGCGGGGTGAAATTCCAGCTTGCCAGCTTCGGCTTTGCCAATCAGCAGCACGTCATCTAGCATGGTGGTCATGCGATGGACAGCCTTTTGAATGCGTTGCAGATGAGTTAATTTTTTTTCATCCGCCCATTTATAACCATAATTTTCTAATAACCCCGCCGAAAATAAAATAGTAGCTAACGGAGTCCTAAACTCGTGAGAAGTCATAGAAATAAAACGGGATTTTAGTTCATTTAATTCCTTTTCTTTTGCTAAGGCATTGCGAACTTCTTCTTCTGCCCGCTTGCGTTGCATAAATAAACCTAATTCAGTTGAAGCTGAAATTAGTTCCATCAGTCGTTCGTCTTTATCGCGAGCTTCATACATAAAGAAGACTAAAACAGCCAGGACGTTATCGTTAGCAACTATAGGAATTCCTAAAGCGGATTTTAATCCGAAGTCCTTCGCGTGCTGTGCCCTGAAATAAACTTCATTAGGCTCAAGTGAAACATCTCGTCGCCACTCTGGTTCTTTCGATATCCAGACGCGACCGGGAATTCCAAGGCCCGGTGGAAATGTCAAATTCTCACTCAAGTTTCGGAATTGCTCTAACCTACTATCGCGGCTATACCAAGCGGGGCTGCATTTCAGGGCAGTTCCATCCTCTCGTGGAATCCAAGCTTCTCCAAAATCCCAGCCTGTGGCTTCGCACACTTTCTCTAATGCCACTCTCAGCGCTGCGTGAAAGTCTGACGAATCAAAAATGGCTTGGGTCATAGATTGTAAGAAGCGAACTTCCTCCTCGGTACGCTTGCGCTCGGTGATGTCTTCGGCAACTCCTGCGATCCGGTAAATATGCCCAGCCGAGTTCCGGACTGGAAAGGCGCGATCGCGTATCCAACGAATTGTCCCATCCGGCCACACGATCCGGTACTCCTGTTCGCCCCCCTCACTGTAGAGCTTGCCAAGGGTAGCCGTCCTCGACTCGCGATCGTCTGGATGTATGGCCTCCAGCCATGAGCTAGGCTGCTGATAAAGGCTCGCGCAGGTTCTACCCCATACTTCCTCGTAGGCGGGACTGATGTAGAGCAGTTGGCGGGCATCTGGAGAAATCATCCAGAAGACTTCACGAATATTTTCTGCTAGTTGACGGAACCGCTCTTCCGACTCCCGCAGCGCTTCTTCGATTTGCTTGCGCTGGGTGATGTCGTGGATTGTGGCTGTACTGAATTGAGGGACGCCGCCTGGACCGCGAATTAGAGCAACAGTCAAGAATCCCCAAGCTACTTGGCCATCTTTGCGGATGTAGCGCTTTTCCAACTGGTAAGAGTCGCGGTTTCCTTGAGCCAAATCTTGATAAAGCTCCCAATCTGGCATCAGATCGTCTGGATGAGTAAACTGGTTGAAAAGCATACCGTGCAGCTCTTCTTCCGAGTAACCCAACAGCTCCCGAAACTTGGCGTTGGTTGCCAAGATCCGCCCCTCCAAACTTGTGAGCGATGCACCAATCGCTTCTTTTTCAAATATCGCTCGAAATCGCTCTTCACTCTCGCGCAGCACCGACTCAGCTTGCTTGCGACTGGTGATGTCTCGATCCATACCGCGATAGCCGCTAAATTTTCCATCGCTATCGAAAACTGGTACTCCGCTGCTTTCTAGGACAACCCAATAACCGTTTTTGTGGAGGTTTGTGTTTTCCAGACATGAGAAGGGCAATGCCTTGGCAGCAATTGGCCCAAAAATGTTGCCAACACGAAAGGCTTCTTCTGGAGGCATCAAGTCAAAGGGCGTCTTGCCCAATACTTCTGAGGGTTCGTAACCCAAGATGTCGCGCACTTTGGAGCTGGCGTAGGTGTAAACAGCGTTTTCATCCACCTCCCATACCCAATCGCTAGTGGTTTCGATTAAATTGCGGAAGCGCTCTTCGCTATGGCGCAGCGCCTCTTCCCTAGCTTGGCGATCGCTGATGTCGCGACAAACGCAAATCAATCCGCCATCTTCAATCAACGTCAGGGAAAGTTCCTGGGGAAATGTAGTGCCATCGAGTTTTTTGCCAGTTGCTTCTCCTCGCCACGACCCGTTTTGGAAGAGGATGGGAAAGATGTCTCGCTCAAATCTAGCAACTTCCTCTGGGTAATATAACTCTTGCCACAAGTGGCCAAGGAGTTCCCCGGCGCTGTTGTATCCATATAAGTTGAGGTGAGAGCTATTCAGGTAAATGTATTTGCCATGTCGATCGAGAATGGCGATGCCTTCTTGTGCAGCTTCTACAGCAGCTAACTGTCGTTGCAGTGTCTCCTCAGACTGCTTGCGAGCGCTTATGTCCAGGTTTAGCCCAGCCATCCGCTCTGGCTGGCCGTTTTCGTCGTAAAAGACTTGGCCTTTACTCGCTAGCCACCGAATGGTACCGTCGGGCCAAACAATGCGGAATTCGATATCGTAGCCCTCCCGTTGGGCGATCGCTTGCTCTTGTGCCTTTACAACAAATTCGCGGTCATCTGGGTGAACTCTGGCGAGGAAGGTTTCATGGAGGTCGTCGAACGTGCCGACCTCAAGGCCAAACAGTGCGGCGAGGTTAGGCGACCAAGTTTCTTTGCCAGTCTGAATGTTCCAGTCCCAACTACCCATGCGAGCAGCTTCTAGAGCTACGCGCAGTCGCTCGTTACTTTCTTGCAGTGCCGCTTCTGCTCGCTTGCGCTCGCTGATGTCGCGCACCATCACTAAGACTTCATTTTCTCCGCTAAGAGCGATTCGAGCCTCTTGAGTCAAGATTTCGCCGTCTAGTGGAATTTGAAACTCATAGATTTGTACTTTGCCCGTAGAGAGTGCTTGCTGCACGTAATGCATTCGTTGCTGTGCTACCTCTAGGGGCAGGATATCGTATATATTTTGGCCGCGCATATCACGGCAGGTCTTTACATACTTAAAATTTATTGCTGGAATAAAATCAAAGTAGATGCCATCTCCGCTCATCCTAATTATCAAGTCAGGAATAGTCTCCAACAGGACGCGATTGGTTGCTTCGCTTTTACGCAGCGCCTCTTGGGCTTGCTTGCGACTGGTGATGTCCTGGTTTATACCGAGCATGCGTACTGGTTTGCCCGTTTCGTCATAGAAGACCTGACCTTTACTTGCTATCCAGCGAACGCTACCGTCGGGCCAAATGATACGGTATTCGGTATCGCAATTTTCCGACTGGTTGAGGATGCGGTATATCGCTTCTGTGACGAATTCGCGGTCATCTGGGTGAATTATGGCCAATAACGTTTCATAGGTGCCGTCGTAGGTGCCCACTTCCAAGCCAAAGAATTTTTCTTGGGTAGGACACCAAGTAATTTCCCCCGTCAGAAGCTGCCAGTCCCAAGTACCAAAGGGGCCAGCTTCTACGGCTAAACGCAGCCGTTCTTCACTTTTTTGCAGCGCAGCTTCCGCCTGCTTGCGATCGCTGATGTCTATCAACAAGCCATCCCAGAGAATATCTCCGTTTTCTTGCTTTTCAGGTCGGGAAATGCCTTGAAGCCATTTGACGTTCCCAGAGGGTGTGAGGACACGTCCCTCCCATTGCCAGGGTTGCAAGGTAGTGGCGGAGACAGCAAGTGCTTCCTCAAAGCTTTGGCGATCGCAAGTATGTATGCAATCGATAATCAAAGCAGCATTCTGCTGGATTTCCTCTGGCTCTAATTCATAGATTTCTCGACAACTGGCACTAACAAAAGGAAAAGCAAAAGAGCGATCGCCACGCAGCAGGAACTGATAAATCATTCCCGGCACGTTGGCTGTCAGCTTTTGGAATTTAGCTTCGCTGCGTCGCAATGCTTCCTCTGTCTGCTGACGTTCGGCAATCTCCAACACCAGCTGATAGTTCAATTGGCGGTAAGCAAATGTACGTTCGGCAACTCTAGTTTCTAACTCCTGATTTGCCTCTCGTAGTAAGGCTTCTGCCTGCTTAAGTGGAGTAATGTCTGCACTTACGCCGACTATGCCTCTCCATACCCCTCGTTCGTCAAAAATAGGCGAGGCAGCCGCGATCGCGTTGAAGGTAGTGCCATCTCGCCGCTGAAGAATATATTCGCCTGATGTACTTTGGCCAAGCTGTAATCGAGCCATTTTGTCAGCACCTTGTTCGCGGGAAGTCTCTGTTGGGAGCATGATTTCCACAATATTGCGACCCAGTGCTTCCTCCTTCTTCCAGCCATATAGTGTTGAGGCAAATCGGTTCCAATAAGTAATATTGCCGTTAATATCCGTAGTGATAATAGCCTGTTGAACCAAATTAAGCAGGTGTGCCTGAAAGTGAATTTCTTTCTCTGCTTGCTTGCGCGAGCTGATATCCCGCACTATAACCACAACTTCTGCTTCTGCGCTCTTAACAATGCGGGCTTCAAAATCGCGATCGCTGCCATTTAGTTGTAGTTGATACTCAAATATTTGAATTTTGTTAGTACGCAGAGCTTGCTCGATGTAGTGTAGAGCTTGCTCTGCTACTTCTTCAGGCAAAATTTGACTCACTTTGCTGCCAATAATTTCAGGCGTAGGAAGAAACAAATCCTCATCTTTTGCCGCTTTGTAATCTAAATAAATACCCTCTCGGTTGAGGCGAAACATCAGATCGGGGATCGCTGCTAAAAGTGCGCGATTTTTCGCTTCGCTGGCTTGTAGTGCTGATAAAGCTTGCTGGCGCTGGGTGATGTCGGTGGAAACGCCAATCAACCCGATGACTTTACTTTGCTCATCTCTTAGTGGCGTTGCTGCATTGTCAAACAGCGTGTCGCCAAGTGTTGAAATCCATCCATACTCTGCACCTGCCAAGACGCGGCGGATGTTTTCTAAAATATCGGGTTTTTGGTAGTAAAGCTCAAAGACTGAGTGCCCTACAACTTGACCCGGCTTAAGTCCTATAGGCTCCAGTCCTTTACCCTCTGAAAGGGTAAAAACACCTTCGCTATCTAGGGCATACAAAATAATAGGCGCATTGGTAACGACGGTACGCAGAAGCGATCGCTCCTTGCTTAGTTCTTCTTCAGCTTGCTTGCGACTGGTGATATCTGCGGTGCAGCCGTAATAATAAAGTACGCCGTCCTCTATAGCAGGTCGAGCTATAACTTCAAACCAGCGAGATCCTCTATGCAGCGTGTGAAAAAGATAAACAACTGTATAAGGTTCGCCTTTAGTTATAGCCTCCCCTGCTAACCTAAGACTTTCTTGCGACTCGTGCCCGGAATCTACGCGCTCATCCCAAATTTGATGATTGTGAAGAAATTCCTCTCTGGAAATACCGCTAAGCTCGGTCATAATCTCGCTGGCATAGATAAACTGAGCCGTTGAGGGACAGAACTTCCAGACAAAACTGGGCAGCATATTGAAGATTTGACTAATTTCGGCAGCGCCGCGATCGATTAACTCTTGTGCTTGCTTGGAAGCAGTGATATCGCGGATTAGCCAGCGCAGGGCGATCGCCCTGCCTTCCTGATTTTTGACAGCAGACACCTTGAGAGCAGCGTTAATGGGCACGCTGTTCCGAGGTTGCAAGCATCCTTCCCACTCCTCCACCCCTTGCGCCTGAAGCATTAGGGCTAATTTAGAATAAAATTCTTCATGCTCTTTTTCGACAACGTAAACCAGCAGCGGTTTGCCCGCTAGAAACTTCTGCGAGACGTTGAGCAAAGTGGCTGCGGCGCAGTTGGCTTCCTGAATTACCCCATCGTTATCGGTTAGCAAGTAAGCATCTGGCGCGAACTCAAACAACTCTTGGTAGCGCTGGCGTTCTGCTACCAATGCTAGGCGAGCAACTGACAGTTCCTCATTCTGCCGACACAGTTGCTGGTTCTGCTGGTGCAGTTCCTCGTTGGCTATTTCCAGTTCTTCCAAGGCGTTGCTAATTTCATGGAACGCCGCCGTTATGATTTCCGGCTGTTGTTGCTGTGAAGCAGTTTCGCTTGTGCTGCATTGCAGTACTTCCAGACGCTGTTGCATCTGCCATATCTGCCTGCTCAAGTCGTTCAAGTCCACGCCCGTTCTCCCGCTTGCTGACACTTACAATGAACTCACAATCAACTTTGAACTACATCAGCGTTTCCACCAGGTAGGCTAAAACGATATATAACTTAGTTGTGTTTTGTACTGAAACTACTTAAGTAAATTTGAAGAGATTTTAGCCGCAGGTTGTTAAAAACTGCAAGCTTCTTTTAACCATTCGGCTTCGGCGGAATCCAAAGTAGAAGTCAGTTTCTGCACAACAGCCTGGTTATATTTTTGTAACCACTCTCGCTGTTGTGTCGAAAGGCGATTCAAATCAATTAATTTTTTGTCAAAAGGAATATAAGTGAGAGGTTCAAAACTATACCAAGCAGCACCGTTATCTTTGACAACATAGAGGTTTTCGATGCGAATTCCACCCCAGCCGGGTTCGTAGTATCCAGGTTCAATACTTGTAATCATGCCTGGTTCTAGAGGTTGCTGTGCTAGTTTGCTGATGCCGTTTGGCCCTTCGTGACCGCTTAAAAAAGCGCCTACGCCGTGCCCGGTTCCATGCCCGTAGTCTAACTTAAGTAGCCATAAAGGGGAACGAGCGATCGCATCTATTTGCATTCCCGTCGTTCCTTTGGGAAATTGTTGCATTGCACAATTGATATGCGCTATTAAAACAGCGGTATAACGTTCAATTTGCTTCTGAGTTGGTTCTCCCACGCTCATGGTTCTAGTATCATCTGTAGTGCCAGCTTTATACTGTGCGCCAGAGTCGAGTAACAGTAGCGAACCCTGCTTTAAAATTTCACTACGGCTGGGCGTGCTGTAGTGGACAATAGAACCGTTAGCACCAGTCGCGGCGATGGTTCTGAAAGTCAAACTCTGAAAGTCTGTTTCTTGTTCATAAAACCGCTCGATTGCTTCTTTAACGTCTAATTCGCTGACGACTTTACCGCTAGCAAGTTCATCGGCTAACCACTTAAGAGTTCTAGTTTTAGCTCGACTTGCTTTAAAGTTAGCGGCTTTCATTTGTTCAATTTCAACCGCATTTTTTCTCGCCTTCATCAACTCAATGGGATTGGCGATAAGCATAAGGTCGATTTCTTCTTTTGCAGCGCTAACAATCAAGCCATAAGTACCCATTGTTGTATGTTTTGGGTCTAAAAGTATCTTTGGATTTGGTGATTGGCTAACCAAATCGTTTAAAACTTCTCCGTATTGGTCGTAAGTCTTTAAAGTAACGTTTAGTTGCAGAGTTTGGTTAAGCTCTGCGTCTATACGGGATAAATTGGTAAACAAGAAAGCTTGATCCAAAGTGATGACTGCATAGGAAATGAACAAAGGAATATAGGGGATATCCGCACCCCGCAGGTTAAACAACCAAGCTACTTGATTAAGGTTAGTGATAGGGAGGATATTGGTATCAACCTGTTGCATGGCTTCACGCACCCTAGCTAATTTCTGCTGTGTGGTTTCTCCAGTTAGCTCAGATTGCAAGCTAAAAAGGGGCGAGTCTCCATAAGCTGGTATGGGATCTGATTCAGACCAGGGACTTTGAGAGCGGATAATATCTACTAGATTTTCTGCTACTGGGACTAAAGTAACTCCCAAGGGTGAGAGCCGATTTTCCCATGACTGGAATTGGTCGAATGCAAGGGTAAAAGGGTCAAATGCTAGACGAAAAGTAGTATTATTTGTTGCTGCTGTTTGAGCTAAATTTTCTAGTATTTCTAATAAAGTAAGATTACCTTCTTTACCAAGTTTGGATATATTAATTAGTGAGGAATCGATTTGTAAGTCAGCTTGTTCGTGGTAGCGGGAATCTACAAACAACCAGCTTTGCTGAGTACCTACTAGCAAATCGCCAGCAGATCCGGTGAAGCCACTTATCCAAGCGCGGCGCTGCTTGGCTGCGGGCATAGATACGTTTAAATGCTCATCTACAGCAGGGATAAAGTAGGCATCAAACTGATTGTTTATGAGGAGCGATCGCAAATTGCTCAACTTCGCAGAGATTAATTCTTTATTAATTTGGGGAGTGGAAATGTTTAAGGTTGCCATAAATTTGGGGTGAGGTTGACGATCTATTGTAACTCGCGTTTAAATTTCTAGCCCACGAGGAGGTTAACGCTTCCAGATGGGAGCGTAAAAATTAGTCGGGTTTAACCGATTCGTTACAAATAACGTATCTACTATTAATTATCCCAACAGCGATCGCTCTTGGCGTTTCAGTGCTGCTAAAAGTTCTGCATTTTGGAGAATAACGCCAGCTTGATTATTAAATATCTGCATATATTTTTGATCGCTTTCGTCAAAGCTAGCTTGCCAGTAATCTGGCACTTCTACCCCATCATCGGGGTTGTATTCGGGAAACTCGCCGGGTTTCCTTTTATTAATTAATTGAGTAACGCCAATTAAATCCCCATCGGGGCTAAAAACTGGCATGCATAATAGGCTACAAGTGCGATAACCAGTCTTTGCATCGGTTTTTTTTGCAGTTTCCGAACCAGGGTGATCGTACAAGTCAAAAGGAATATTCAGAGGTTTAGCGGATTCGGCGACTTTACCAGCGTAACCTTGCCCTACTTTTACGCGCAATTCTTTTACAGAACCGTCTTCAAAAGGAATTTGCGTCCACAATTCACCTGATTTAATATCTAACAGCCACAAGGTACTGCGATCGGCGTTCATTAGTTTTTTAGCCGCCTCCATTACCCGCTTGAGAATTTCTTCGAGATCTAAATTGCTCTGGCTAACGGAACGTGTAGCCGCCATGAGTGCGGCTGCAACTCGTTGTCCTCTAGCTGTTTTATGATAAGAACGGAAGCTTTCTAAAATCATTTGAATCATAGCCGCATTTTCAGCAAACCGTTCTTGATCTGTTTCGTTAAAGCCTTGTTGGTCGATTCTTTCTGCCAAAGAAGCAGTGCGATCGCCAAATCTTTTTAACTTGTTAAGCAACTGGACTACAGCAATTAAATTTCCCTGTTCGTTCAACAGTGGCAAAGCCAACATTGTATAGGTGCGGTATCCGTTTTTTTTGTCTTGCTCTTTTGCTGTCTCAGAACGCGGATCGTCGTAGAAATCGAAAGGAATATTAATAGCTTGCTTGCGTGCCGCTACTTCCCCCACGATCCCTTTAGTTGCAGGGATGCGAATTTCTAGAAACCCATCGCCTTCATTTTCAGCAATAATCGACCAAAATTCATTTTTCTCTTCATCTAATAGAAAAATGGTCGTGCGATCGGCACTCATGGACTTACCCATTTTTAGGGTAATAGAGCGCAATGTTGCATCGAGAATGTCATCAAAACCCTGAGTATCCATGACGCTATTAAGCATAGCCAGAGTTTGGCTAACAACATTCTTTTGCTGAGTTTCCGCCTCTTGTTTAACTGTGGCAAACTTCTTGGCATTTTGCAGAGCAACGCCAGCTTGAGCGTTAAATATCTGCATATATTTTTGACTTTGAGCATCAAAGCTAGCTTTGAAACATTCTGGCGCTTCCGGCCAATTAGTGGGGTTATATTCTGGAAATTCGCCTTGTTTCCTTTTGTTGACTAATTGAGTTACACCAAGCAACTCCCCATCTGGGCTGAAAACTGGCATGCATAGTAAACTACAAGTGCGATAACCTGTAGCTTGATCGAATTTTTTGGAATTAGCAGAATCGGGATGGTCGTAGAGGTCAAATGGAATATTTAAAACCTCTTGCGATGCTGCTACTTTTCCTGCAAAGCCGACCCCTACAGGAACGCGCATTTCTTTTAATGAGCCATCTGCTTGGGGGATTCTTGTCCATAAGTCATTGCGATCGCGGTCTAACATCCATAGGGTACTGCGGTCGGCGTTCATGAGTTTCTTGGCTGCATCCATGACGCGACCGAGGACTTCTTCAGAATCCAGACTGCTTTGAGATAGCGATCGCGTTGCTTCTGTTAGCGCTTCCGATGCTTTGAGTCTTTGGGTTAATTTATAGCAATACTGGCATTTTTCTAAAATTCGTCGAATTACTGGCGCGTATTCAGCAAACTGTCTTTGATCTGCTTCCGTGAATCCCTCTTTGTCAATTCTTTCTACAAAATAATTTGTAAGATTATTAGATCCCTTTAGCTTGTTAATTAGCTGGACAATAGCTACTAATTCTCCCTGTTCGTTCAAGAGGGGCAAAACTAATTCATTGTAGGTGCGGTAGCCGTTTTTATTATCTATATCTTCTTCTAAAATGAGGCTTTCGTCGCGGAAACTAAAAGGAGCATTGACTAATTTTTTAAAATTCATTACCCTCCTTTCAGTTTCTTGATTGGACAGGATTTGAATTTCTGGATATGCGTGGCTGCTACCGCCTTCATTTCTGGCTATAATTGACCATAGTTCATTTTTATCTTCATCTATAAATAAAATAGTGGTACGATCTACACTCAGGAGTTCGCCCATTTTTAGGGTTATAGAACCTAGAATTTCATAAAGAATATCGTCGAAACCTTTACCCTCCATTACGCTTAACATAGACAGCAGTTTTTGTTCTTGCGCGGCAACAATTTGCCTAAAATCTGCGTGCAAATCTGCTAATGCTTTGTTAAGCCAAAATTGGTTAAATACAGATTCGTAAATATGGTTGCAAATTCTTAACTTTGCACCGCGTTTAACTACCAAGCCTGACAGCCGCAATTCCATCTGTTCGGGGGTGTCATCGGCTGCTACTTCGTTGCGTTGCAAAATTTGCTGATAAAGTTCTAGCAGCAAACCCTTGCGATGTCCCACTCTAAGGATGCGATCGCGTATTGTCTTTAGATGCGGTGGTTCATCAGTAGCTTCCCAATTGTCAATGATGCGCGATCGCACTAAAAGTTCAACCCAGCCTTCAGGGTTGGGTATTGTAAAGTTGGGATTTTGGATTAAATCTGCATTCTCCAGGACAATTTTACAAAGCTTTTGTGTAAGAAATGGTTGTCCGCCAGTCCAATCTAGTATTGCTTTTAAAACAGCCTGGGGATTGCTAACTTTACCTGCTAACCCAGAGGCTAAAGGTTGCGCTTCGTGTAACTCAAAGCCATTTAATTCTATGGCTCGACCTATATTAAAAGGGGTGCGGTTTTTGTCTTGAATTAAATCGGAAGGTGTGGCTACTCCCAGCAAGGCAAAAGTTAACCTATCGTATTCATTGCAGGCGCGGATAAAGGCGAAAAAGTCGTCTATTCTGAAATTTAAGCTGAGGACGCTATCAATTTCATCTACAAAAATCACAATATTTTGGCTGACTGACTCTAGCAGCACTTGTTCGATAAACTCGTTCAAGCGCTGCACGGGAGGAAGAAAAGCGCGATCGCGCAACCAACTTTGTAAGTTAATCTTACCTGACAGTTGAAAAGTGGTTACTAGCCGTCTCATCACCCCTGCATACCACTGATCTGGGGTGATATCTTGACTGCCAATCTTGGTTAAATCAATTGCAGCACAGGCGAATCCTTCAGCTTGCAACCTGTGCATCGTTCGCACCCGCAAGCTGCTTTTGCCCATCTGCCGGGAATTGAGGACATAACAAAATTCGCCTGCTTTTAATCCTTCATAAAGGTCATTATCGGCACGACGGACTACATAGGTGGGGGCATCAAGTGGTAAATGTCCGCCCACTTTATAGTTATATGCTCGGTTTAGCTCTTGACTCATAATTGAATCTAAATTGGTAGAAAACACCGCTTTCCATTGGTAGATATTAATTAGTAGTTAGTAGATGCTGACCGACTTTGATTGGAGAGCGATCGCCTGATGTTTTATTTTTTGTTTATAAAACTCTAGCCTGCATAATAAATCCGTTTTTCAATCGCCAATCGATATTTAGGACGAATAGATGGCCCTATGGCATCAGCGATCGCGGTAATTAACCGATGATGCACCTCTGGCCACAATTCAGGATTTTCTAAGTATGGGTCTAACCCTGGAAATGGAGAAGGCATTTCATCACCTAAACGCAACTTTTTACACAGGCTTTTTGCTAAACTTTACCTAAGCGATGCTTTTGGGAGAACCCACGCGATCGCGGAAATACTGACGATACAAATCAAATCTAGGCGTTACATAATTTCCCTGCATCTGTACCAGCCCCATACTGTGTAACTTAAATGCTGGCACTGACTCCAATTCTACTGGTTTGTCCGATGTAACTACCTTAGCAAATGCAACCGCCAATTCTGGATTCTGTTGCAAATTCCATAAGTGTCTTCGTAGATGGTCGTCATAAAGTCCCGCTTCTGTAGGGGCAATTTCTAACAATTGATCGAGCGTCATCTCCTGTTGAGCGATATGATAAAGAGCCAGCCGCACTAAATAAGGATGCCCACCCACTAACGTCATCAATTGCTTAACCTGAGATGCGTTCCAATTCAGTCCGTGTCGCTGGGTTAAATCTTGTACCTGCTCCGCGTTAAACTCCGGCAATTCAATTGGCAATCCCACATTAAATGGCGATTGATTCACATTTAAGGGAATATAAACTTCCGTCGAATGTACTACTACCAATCGCAATTTTTCCCACAGGTCGCTGTTGCCGTCTCCATAGCCAGCTTCCTCATACCAAGCTCGCAGCAAGCCAAAAAAATCATCAGCAACTTTGGGATATTGGAAAACCCGATCTACTTCATCCAATCCCAATACTAAAGGACTATCTGCCCCTGATAATAAATAATCTTCAAAGTAAGCAGTACAGTTATCTTTGCTGCCAAAAGTATCGCTCCAATAATCATCTACTGGATGACATACCCGCAGCTTGCGGCTAATCTTTGCACAAAACCACTGTAAAAGTTGATTCAGATTAGTAAAAACTGCTGTATCTGCGTGCTGAAAACTCAGGGGTACGGTGCGATAACCCTGTTCTCTTGCTTGATAGAGAATCCTTGCCATGAGGGAAGTTTTTCCCATCTGTCTGGGTGCTTTGATACGAATCAACGCCCCAGGCTGCATAATTTCTCTGTAACATTGAGATTCGTAAGGCAATCGCTCGACATAAAAAGCAGAAGCAAGACGGACTTGGCCGTTTGGCAACTCTGGTTCTGCCACTGGCAACGGGGATGGAATTTTAGATTTGGGATTTTCCGTTTTGGAATGTTGATGATCCATATTCCAAATTCCTAATTCCCAATTTCCAATTCCCCATTCACCATTACTAGCCAACAAATTTAAAATTTCTTGTACTAAAATTGGCGTGTCAGTTGGCGATTTCCACTCGCGCTGCCCAATTCCATCGAGGTAGCCGCGCAGGTCGTGGTTGAGGGGCATACTTAGGGAACAATTAACGCGAATAGGCAGCACTAAGGGCTTATGCTGCGTGGAGCGCAACTCAAATGCTCGCCTTAGCTCCTCAATGACTAATTCACTTACAGCAGCTTGCGGGGAAAGTAATAGCAAAAAGTAGTCGCATTGTTTTAATTGAGAATCTATGTGAGCAGGCCAATCTTCTGTCATGCTCATACTTTCCTCAAACATAAATGCGTGGTATCCAGAAGCATTTATGCTTTCATAAAACTTGTGGGCGATAGTTTTGTCTGGCTCTTGGGCGCGGTACGAGATAAAAACTTTGGGATGCTTAAGGAGCGATCGCTCTATAGCTCCCCTAATATTTTTCTTTGTAACTTTTTCGCCTAATGCGCTTGACAGCTTCTTCCATAACTTATACCCAACATCTTTCTCTATATACTGAGGGTTAAGAGGGTAAATTTCCTCGTAAGTCTGCCCTTGCCAAGAACCGATAAATACTTCTCTTTCCAGATCGTTTAGATGCTTACCTGTCTTAGCAGAAGCTAATTTATCTGCCAATTCTAATGCCTCTTTTACGTCCATATCTAACTAAATTTGGATAAATTTTTCTTTAAATACTCCAGTTATTCGTAAATTTACTGAAGTATTAAGCTGCGTGGTAGTTGTTATTATAGTAGCAACGACCGCGACCAGCCAGAGTGTTAGGGCGATCGCTACTGCCCCTACTGGCAAGCCGGGAAGTTCCCTCCCCGCCTCCCATACACCCTCTGTCGCTACGTGCCGACAGTGTTGAAAAGCAAATTTACTGAGCTTTCCTGGGGTTTCCTGAGCTTTTAAATTCCGCGATCGCTCTGAGTTATTCACGTATCAGTGAAATCCATGAGCTTTCCTGGTTCCTATATATTAAAACCTAAGTGATACTACTAATATAACTCTCAAGCGATCGCTGTTTTAGTAGCTGTAACCGCTTGATTAACATCTAATATTTTCAGGGGAGTGACTTTATGCAAATAACTATGTTAAAAAAAATATTGATAGCAAATTTGTATATTCCGGGCAACGCTTTAATTTAGTGTCTTAATAAATCAAGTTTACTTGCCAGTCTTTGAGCGCAAGTCGTACATCTATAGATTTGGTCAGAGGAGCAAAGATGTTTAACCCCACAGAAGTCCTGATCGATAACTTTGTTGAGTGCCTAAAAAATGGCTACCGCCGCAATTATGGCGGACTCCGACCAGACTATGCAGACATCATCGGCTGGGCAGGAAACATGGCTCTAGAAAATATCGCCAACAGCGATGCTTTGTATCACAACATCGAGCATACAATTTTTGTCACCTTAGTAGGACAGGAAATTCTACGGGGCAAACACATCCGCGAGGGTGGTGTTTCCTGCGAAGACTGGTTGCACTGCATGATTTCTTTGTTGTGCCATGATATCGGGTATGTAAAAGGCGTTTGTAAGCAAGACCAAGTATCAATTGGATTGTATGCTAAAGGTCTAGACAATGCGATGATTTTACTGCCTGTTGGCTGTACAGATGCCAGCTTAACTCCTTATCATGTCGATCGGGGCAAACTGTTTATCGATGAGCGTTTTGGCGGTCACAAATTAATTGATGCCGAAGTAATTAAGCGCAACATTGAACTAACTCGTTTTCCCGCGCCAGCAGATAAGGATCACCAAGACACTATTAACTATCCCGGCTTAGTTCGCGCCGCCGATTTGATTGGTCAACTCAGCGATCCGCGCTACTTACAAAAAATTAGTGCTTTGTTCTACGAATTTGAAGAAACGGGGATTAATCAAGCGTTGGGCTACCGCACTCCTGGAGACTTGCGGAAGAACTATCCGAAGTTTTACTGGAATGTGATTTATCCCTACATTCAAAATGCATTGCGTTACTTGGAATTGACGCAAGAGGGAAAACAATTTTTGGCTAACCTTTATGCGAATGTGTTTGTGGTGGAACACGAACCAAGAATTTATGCCAATGATAAGGTAACGAACGCGATGCCCGCCGGGGAATTAGTTCACCGCTTTTAAGCTAAACTCCACCCAACTGGACTCTAAAGCAATATTAGGACTTATGTCACCGTCATCAAAGGCGTAAGTCCTATTTTTATTGGGGGAAACTTGAGCGAACCAGCCGGGCGAGGGTGGCTTCCATAAGCGCCCCTGTTTGACCGGAAACGGTGAACACCAGCGCCTCTCGATAAACTCGTTGTGCAGGGTGGTGGCTATAATTAGCAGCGCCACTGGAAACGGTCACTGCTGCATGGGCACACCGCACCGCTAAGTCAATCGCCCAGGCTCTTAGTTGCAGTTGTTCTGCTAGAGATGCCCTAGATTGTTGTTGCGATTTCCTAATAGCAATGCTACAGTTAATAACTTCCTCGTCTAGTAATTTAAAAGCAGATATGAGGAAAGGTTGCGATTTTTTATATGAAGCTGCTGATAAGATATCAAGTCCCGCCCTCGCGCATCCCAATGCTAAAGAAGTTGGACGCAAGACATTATTTTTGTCGTTTTCGTGAATCCAACCCGCAGGCTTAATAGAAATTACGCGATCGCTAGGTAATAACCAATTACTTAGCTGGGCGGTGACAGTATTGGTAGATGCGATCGCTGCCAGTTCCATTGGCTTGCTAAATCTAATTGCACCCCCCGCTTCTTGATATATTTCCACAAACGGCAAGAGGCCAAAAATCGCTCGACCATCTGGCAACTCAGCAGCAACAATAAATTCTTGAAACAAGCCAAATCCTGTCACCCAAGGCACTTGTCCATCTAGCTGATATCCCCCATCGACAGCAACAGCTAAAATAGGTTGTTCTCCTTCGCGCCGCAAATGCGAGAAGCCAACGCCTACTAAAATCTCACCCTTACCCAGATAGGGAAGATACTCTTGTTTAAGAGAAGAATTATCACTTTGTACGAGCATACCAGCAGCGCTTTGATGCTGCGTTTGCAAGAAAGCTAAGGCTCCAGAATATCTTGCCACAAGCTCTTGGAAATTTTGAAAAGTCTCATCGCTAACTTCCGCACCACCCCACTCTTTAGGAACCCGCAACGCCAGTAAATTTAACTCGCCAAGGCCTTTGAGAGCAGTTCCTAAAGCTTCTGGATTATTGTCAATTTCGGCAGCATGAGGCGCTACCGAATTTTGTAGATAAAACTCAACTTTGTCTAAAAGATGTTGTTGATTATCCATTGAATTCAAAATGATACTACTTTACAGGCGATCGCCTGCAACGCACAATCAACAATCAACAATGAACCATGAACAATTAACATGGTTTACTGATATCCCGCTGCTTGCAGGGAAAACAGTCTAGCGTAGCGCCCACCCAATTGCAATAATTCCTCGTGGCTTCCTTCTTCCAGGACAACTCCCCCTTGTATAACTACAATACTGTCAGCCATACGCACAGTAGAGAAGCGGTGAGATATTAGTATAACCATCTGATTTTTTGTAACAGTCCGCAGGCGCTCGAAAATCTGCATTTCCGCCTCAGCATCCATAGCCGCCGTTGGTTCGTCTAAAACTAAAATATCGGCTTGCGATCGCATAAATGCCCTGGATAAAGCTACTTTTTGCCACTGTCCTCCAGAAAGTTCTGTCCCTCCCTTAAACCAACGCCCTAGCTGTGTTTGAAACTTATCTGGCATAGAGTCAATAAAAGGTTTCGCCATGCCTTTTTCAGACGCTATCTCCCAGTGTTTTTCATCTTCCAAACGCTCCGCATCACCAACACCGACATTTTCTCCTACGGTGAACTGATAGCGCACGAAGTCTTGAAAAATTACGCCGATGCGTTGGTGCAAAACTTTAATGTCCCATTCTTCTAGATCTAATCCATCGAGAAAAATTCGCCCTGAATCTGGCGTATAAAGTCTGGTTAAAAGCTTAATCAGTGTAGTTTTACCAGAACCATTTTCACCAACAATAGCCAGCTTTTTTCCGGGTTTCAGTTGTAGCGATATTCCCTTCAGGGCGGGTTGCAAACTTCCTGGATAGGTGAAGTAGACATTCTCAAATCGCACCCCATCGTTAGGTATTAAACCATGTGTGGCTTTGCCCCCAGACTTGGGAATTTGTTGCTCTAAAAATTCGTATAAATTAGACAGGTAGAGGTTATCTTCGTACATTCCTCCGATTGAACTTAGCGTCGCCGAGAAAGTAGACTGTCCTTGCCTAAATATCATCAAATACATCGTCATATCCCCAAGAGTTATGCGACCGTTGATGGTTTCTATTACAATCCAGGCGTAGGCAATATAGAATGCTGCTGTACTCAGCAAACTTAGCAAATAACCCCAAAATCCCCGCCGCAAAGTTAGGTTGCGGTCTTCGCCGTAGAGTCGATGAAAGATGTCGCGGTAACGCTTGAGGAAGATCGACCCCAACTGGTAGAGTTTTACCTCTTTAGCGAAGTCTTCCCGTGCGATGAGAGTTTCTAAATAATGTTGCTGGCGGGTTTCTGGCGATCGCCATTTGAACAAGCGGAAAGCTTCGCCTGCAAAGCGAGTTTCGGCGATGAAAGCAGGGACAGCCGCGATCGCCAATACCGCCACCGCCCAAACAGAAAGTTTTAGCAGCAAAGCGCTATAAGTTACTAGCGAGAGGGTGTTTTGAATTAGGTTAAAAGTGCGGCTGACGAGGGAGAGGGGGCGAATTGATGCTTCGTGTCGCGCCCGATTCATCTTGTCGTAGAACTCTGAATCCTCGAAGTGGGTGATGTCGAGTGTCAGGGCTTTTTCTAGAATCATAACATTCACTTTCTGACCCAGTTCGACTCGCAGCAACGACTGACAAACTGCAAGACCCCGTTGAGTTCCTGCTAGCAACATGACAGCGATCGCTTCTAGTCCCACATAGCCAAAAGCTGCCCATCTGTGGTTTTGCAAGCCAGATTGAGAAGCGAGAACAACTGCATCGACAATTAATTTGCCGATATATGCGATCGCCGCAGGTAGCAACCCGCCGACTAAGGTGAGGATGGCAAAAACAATTGTCAGGGTGCGGTTGGTATTCCAAACCAACGAAACAGCGCGATCGCTGTACTGGAAGACCGCAAGGGATTTGCTTATGCGTTGCCCAATAAATTTTAGGGCGTTAAATTTTTTGTGACGACTCATGTTCTACTTATAGCGTCAAAATAGACAAGGATTTTGCTATACTCTGAAAAGCTTACCAGTTCAACGGTTCAACGAAATGACTTGTAAGCTCAAAAATGAGTGTGTCAAAACACCGAAAAAACACGTAGAGAAAAAGTAGAGAAACTAGAATGTCAGACATAACAAAGCTTACAGACTCAAAAGCTAAAGATATTTGCAGTGTTGGTAGTGGACATGGATTCAATAAGTATAAAGGGCAGAAAGCAGAGGCAGCACGCCGGAAGGTGCTAAACGCCGTAGAAGCGAAAGAACGCTGTAACGCAATCAACGTAACACTTAAAGCCGATAAGGTTAGTTGCAAACTAGATATAAAGGGGGAGAGCCTAACCTTAAGGTTCAGTGCAGCGTTAAGAGACGCTACTGATAAGCCTACTCATGAAGGTGGAAATACTAAGCAATGGAATGTAGGCTGCGGTTTATATGCTGACGATGAAGGCTTTAGTAAAGGTGAGTTTTATTGTCGTCAGATAAGTCAACAAATGCGTCTACGTTTATTTACTTGGGAATGGTTTGATAAGGAAATTAAAGGCATTAGCGAGACTCCTAAGCAAATAGAGAAACCAAAAACTATTGGTGATTTGATTGAGGAATTTAAAAATCACTATCTCTCAGAAGGGCGAAAAAACAAGCATCCTGAGTCTAACTGGAAAAATACTTATTTGCACTATTACAAACCATTTAACTTTAGTGAGTTTTTGTCTGAAAAAGAACTTACTAAAGCTATTGAATCAACAGAGCCTAATACTGCCAGTAGATACTGGGCATATTACGCAATACAAAAATTCCTTGATTTTCATCAGTTATTAGATGCTTACAGAGTCTTGCTAAAGCGTTATAAAAAAAGTATTGATTATAAACACAAAGAATTGGATATACGTTCTGACGATGAATATGAACAATTTATTTTGTCGTTAGCACCAACAAAAAGAATTCATAATCGCTTTACAAAAGTAATTTGCGAATGGCGTTGGACGTTTGGAATGTTGTTGACTTATGGCCTGCGACCACATGAAGCATTAAACATACTTAATCTGTATGAACCATACAAATATGAGGGTAAAGTCTTTAAGGCTCTTAATGACCCAACAAACGACACAAACATTATTGTCACTGACGGTAAAACTGGGATGCGAACAGCAATGCCACTTAGCCCAGAAGGCAAGGATTGGGTAGCTTTATTTGAGCTTAAAACTCCAATGCCAAGGCAAATGGAATGTGGGAACCCATTACACGTTGCTAAAGCTTTTGGCCAGTTTCTAAGGCGACGTGGCTTTACTTTTAAGTCTTATTCCTTACGTCATCGCTGGAACCACAGAGCGCGGGAGAGAGGGATTGATACTAGCACCGCTGCCCTTTCGATGGGTCATTCAGAAATGATGAATAGCACGACTTATAAACGCCAAATGGGAGGAAATACAAAAGCTAAAATAATTGAAAAAGCACTTGAAAAGTTAGAACAACGAGAAACAGAAAAAGAAACGATAGAAACCTTAAGGCTTGAGAATGAATTACTACGCACTCAGAACAATTTGTTAGAAGCACGCAACCGAGAACTAGAGCGAAGGCTTGCAGTCTTAGTAGAAGATATCGAATAAAAAAGAACCGCTAGTAATGGCGTTCTAGCGGTTTACAGGCAATCTTAATAAGTCCCTCTATTCTATGCGATAGGAGGGATTTTTTTATGGCCATTAATAATCCTATCCCCTCCTTATAGTCATCCTTACCCTTACTCCTCTTAATCGTTCAACGAATTATTTAACGAATCGTTGAACGTTGTAGCGGTATCAACATCAGCAAATACTTTAATCATTGCTATTACTATCAACAGCATCCTTGTTAAGTAAGTTACTTCTGTTGAAGACATTTTGCTCATAAAGCTTACTAACAAGGGATGCTTCCATAGGGCATTCAAATTTACATTGTGGCGCTTCATACGTTATTTGAGTGAGTGCATCTACTTTATCTTGTGTCTGCAAAATCCGTTCGCGGTTTTTATCCGTTTTAGTATTTGCACATTTAATGTAGTAAAGTGCTACCGCTTGAAATAATAGCAGTAGGACTTCCAAAACTTTCTCGTAACTAATCATTTCTTTAATATTGATAGAAAAAAAGAAAGCTAGGCTAAGTAGTAGTTAACCCAGCTCGTTCGACGTTCTGTAAGGCTCTTAACTCTATTTTACACTGTTGCTTAAAACCTGCTTCAGTGTATTTGACCAACCTACAGGCTCAATTTGTTGGTTGATGAATAAGCGTTTTCGCTTATATTGGAATGTTCCTCCAGAAGTAGCTTTACCAGGTTTATTTTTATCTACTGCCCTTTTAACTGGATTAATTACAGTCATAAAGCGAGGGTAGATATCAAATTTTGTTTTCTCTTCCCACCAAGGGTCGCCTTTAGATAACTTAGTTCCGCTCTGTATATGATTGGATGTCCTAGAAGTAACTTTACTTTTACTAAAAGCTAAAAACTTATCTAAGTTTGCATTAGCAGTTGATTCATCGTCACCCCAACAAACCATCTGATTAATCCCTGCATAATCTTCATGCGAGCTTAAATATGCTCTAGCTATCCAGTGCCCCCAAACTAAGCCATTGTCAGCATTACAAGCAGTTCTAATATTCTCGTAAGTTAATTTACTCTCATCTACATTAGGAATATTTACTTGCCCTTTATAAAAGAAAGTAGTACTTGACCCTTTATAATAGGGCGGTTTTTTTCTATTAGTAAAAAATAGTTTTATAGATGTATTTGTACTTGGTTTCATCCGGTAATACTCGTCAACCGGATAACCGTAAAACTCTCCAAAATCTTTAGTGTTAAGTATTCTATTAAAATTAGTAAATTCAACTATTTGATTTATAACTTGTGCTGCGTTACCGACCATCCAATACCATTCATTATCATTACTTCTGTTCGGGAAGTACTGACAAACATAGTAAGGCGCAGCGACTTTACCAGTTGATTCAACAATGTCTAATTTTGGTTTTTCCTTCGGGTCAAGTCCCCAAGGTTTTTCTTTAAAATCTTTTGGTCTATATTTACCTTCGTAGTCTGGGAATTCATTACACCAATTTTCCGCCCATTCTTTTAGATTAAAATTACCTGTTCTAGCGCTAACTAATTCCTCTATTGCTAAAAACAAGGATGTTTGTAATTGAAGTGTTTCGCTACTACCGGATAAAAGATAAATATCTTTTTTATTATCTCTATCTGGGAATACTTCTAGGACATCAAATTTGAGCGGTACGTTCTCTGTTTTTTCAGGCGCACCTTTTTCAGTAACTAAATCAGCTACATCGTTATATTTTTCCTTAATTTGAATAGCTTTATTTAGGATGACATCCCACTTAGCCATTTTATTTACTATCCTCTGTAGGCTTATCGCCTTTACGTTTTGAGACTTTCTTTACCCTCGGTCTATTGTCCTTTGGTCTGTTATAAGGGCTAATATTTTCTGTTCTTTTAGGCGCTGTATTTTCATAACCAAGCTCAATTTCGCTAAAGACCTTCTCTGGCTCTCCTCCGGATAATGCGGCTTTGACGTTTTCTCGCGTCAAGAACCCATGTACTTTTTGCGCTAACACTGCACTATCAATAAGCGTTTTTAAAGCGTCTACACCCTTGTATGGTGTCGTAGTAGTACCGCTTATAGCGAGTAAATGATGCCCGTATTCTAATAACGTTTCATTAAGAGTTTTGCCACCTTTAAACATTGGTACTTTAAGCGGGACATTCACTTCTTTAAGCAGTTCTGGTAATAACTCTTCTGTACTTGCTTCAGTGTTCTTATCAATGTTTCCTTTACCACCTTTTTCAAAACCTTTCTCGCTGCTAGCAAAAGGATTAAAGGCAAAAGGTACATCTAGTTTTTTATGCTCTATTGGATAATCACACCATTCTTCTATGTTCTCCATTATTTGATTATTAGCAGCTACTATCTTATGAACCGCACCAACTTCATATAACAACCTTATTGCCATGTTATTAGTAACATCAGTATCACCCGCTGTATCAATAGCGTGGGAGATTAATAATTGAAGTGCATCCGCCATTGACTGAATTTTAACTGTTAATTTTTGGTCGCCCTTCTTAGCTGGGTCACTGTCTTTTAAAGTTATTTCAATTGGAAATAATCCTGCTGATTTATCGGCCTGCCTGATTTGTGCTTTTTGTATATCTGCATATCCTTTAATTTTTTCATCGCCAGTAACACCAGGGTACAAAATGCGTTTAGGTAATTTAGCGTCGTAAAACTCTTTTGGTTGTAAAACGCTATTAACTTCTTTAAGTCGCTTTGCTTGAATGATTAATTCATCCACTTGTGAAGCACTAAATTTAATACTCTCAAATAGTGTTGCAGGCTTTTCTTTTTTTTTGTCAAAGCCGAAGTCTTTAAGTACTTCTGTTTTTTTCTCAACATTATAATTAAAATCAACTGGTTCACCTATTTGTTTTTTTAATTTCTCTACATCTTCATCAATCTCATTTACTTTTTTAAGAATTGCTCTTAATAAACTATCATCGCCTGGAGACGGTGGACAGCATCCCATACAACACCTTTTTTTCTTTTCTTTTGGTGGTTTATCACTTTCACATTTAGGAAACCTTACTGGTTCCCCATCTACTTTAATCCATATTACTTGTACTCCGTAATCATTCCTTATTCTCTCACTTGCCAAGTGTCCTGAATAAAATGATTGCTCGTAAATATCAATAAGAGGTTTGCTAGTTTCTTTTAAGTATTTAGAAATATCACTATATAAACCATATAAAATAGCGACGTTATTACCTGTATCACCCGTGGAACCCCAGATTCTAACATTGTATTCATAATTGTAACTACTTATCCTTCCTTCACCTTCGGTAATTTCTCCATCACTATCTTCTATTGCTATATCAATACTTGAATCAGCGTAAATTACGCCATATTTTTTATTACTATTATTGCTAGTTTGTTCTCCACTTGGATTATTTACAAAGGCTTTGTAAATTCCGGTAGCCGCATAATAATTTTGATTTTCAGATGAAGTTTGATATTCACAAGCTATAAGCGGTTGTCTTTGATAAATATTACTAGGATTGTTGCGACTAGCCCAAGTAATTATAGGGGTATTTTCCATAGGCGCAAATATTTTAGGAGTGATTTTTGTCGTTCCCTGAAAAAATTCATTACCTTCATTTCTAAGATATACGCTTCTTCTTAACCCTCGTTGATGTGTTTGAATACCTACATAACAATAAAAATCTTCACCATCAGGGATACAGCTACGCGGGCGAGGTGGTGCGGGAATACCTTTAAATTGTGGCGGTAATTCGTAAATGTTCCATTCTCGATTAACGCTCGTATCTGGAGGAGTTACTCTACATTTTTCTTCTCTGTGAACTAATTGATATTTAGGAAGTTTTATTCCTGCTACTACTGGTGTAATAGAAAATCCTTTATTACATTCATCAGCAATTATTTCTATGTCATCAAAGCCGATAGGGAGAGCGCTAAACGGCTGATTGCTACAAACGGGACTATCCGGCCATCGTTCGCAATCATTGGGCGCTGCGGCGTCGTCAGGGACAGAGTAGAACCCACTATCGCCAAGTGGAACTAAGCCATCCATTACCTCTGATACTTCTGGTATTTTTGGTACTTCTGGAAATTCCCTACCACGTTTTATTTTTCTGATTTGGGTTCTTGGGTTGTTTCTGATTCCTTCAGTATCTCTACTCGATAACCGCTTTGTTTGAGTTGGTCTACTTTCTCTTTCAAGGCTGTCGCCCGTCCTTGCTTGAGGTTACATCACTCGCGGCGCTAGGCTTTCCCGTATCTCTAACATTTCCATCATATTCATAAGGCGATTTCCTTACTCCCCATCCTTGGTCTTCATCTTCTGCTGATTCTATTACTCTAGGCATGAATTGTTGAACTAATTTGTTTAACAAAATCGTTAAACGTTTGCTATATCCTTACTAAAGAAACCTAGTCTTTGTTTGTAGGGTAGGGATACTTTCCTTAATCCTTGATAGCGTTGATACATCTTATTTAAATCTTCTCTTCCATAGACTTGATATGGCATTTTAAAATCTGCTGGGTCATTAATTAGTATTTTACGTTTTCCTATCCTGTGAAACACTTTAAACTACCTTTATTGCAAAACGATTTTGGAGTAATATCCCTCCGGCGGAATCGCCAGATTGATATCTTAACCAACCATCGGGATTAACTTCTATTTGATTTACTCCTACTCCATAACTTTGAATGTAATGCACTTTTTCAGGCCGACAGCCTATTGGTAACAAGGCAATTGTTTCATTGTACCCAGGTGTAGAGGTAGATTGTATTCCTCCTCTTATCTCTAAACTGCCATCTTTATATAACTTATAAGCTGGCGTAAAAGTATTTAAAACTGTCCAGTTTTTCCATTTAGTTGTGAAAGCTAATGGCTGCCAAGCGTCACTTAATTGTTGATAAGCAGTAGTAGTAAGTATTGCCTCCTCTTCTAAGTCGTGAATACTAGCAGTATTAGAATCTACTTGTTGTTCCAAAGAACCAATATTAATAATTGATTCTATTTCTTGTGTTGTAAGATTTTCAAAGCTTTCTAATTTTTTAAGTGAAGTTAGCGGTATTTTCCACCATTCTGATTCACCAGTGATTAATTTAATTTGATGAGCCAAACTATTAATAATTTGACTTAAATTACCAGTGTTAGTATTACCAATAAAAAAGCTATCATTAATAGCCCGTGTACCAATATGTTCATCGTTTACATTATTTGGTTTATTCACAATAATTTGCTTTAATATTTCTGCTTCAGGGTCTACAACAATTATTTCTTGTGTATAAGAACCACGAATAACTAATTTATCATTAGCTTTTATCAATCCCCATCCAACATCTACAACTTGTACGCCTAGCGTGTAATCGTTCCCCATTTCATACGATAGAGAATCAGTTAATAAATCAAGTAAATTATATGTTTTATAAGGGTATTGGTCTGGATTTTGAATACTAACTCTAGCTATAGGTTGCCATGCACCATTAGCTTGTTTGTCCCAAAGTTGTAACTCTATTCTTGGAGTATCCCAGGCGACTTTTAACGCTTTTGTTAGCTTTTCTGTTTCACTATCGGTTAACTCAAAACGTGGAAAGCCGCTTTCAGGTATAGAATTAATTTCTGAATAACACACTAAGTTTTTTAAAAAAGTATTGATACTTGTATGTTTTGCAGTTAATCCTAAGTTTTGCAGGGAACGTGTAGGATTAGATTCAAAAATTTTTATAATTCCGCTGCCGTCGTTTGGTTTAATTTCTTGCTGAAAGTTTTTAACATTGTTGAATACTTGAATTACTGCCATTGCTTCCTTTCCTAATTGTAAAAAATCCACAGTAACTAATAATAGCAACCTAATAAACTAAGTTAATTACTGTGGTATGAGTCCGTAGAATCCACAGGGGACAATTTAAATTTTACATTAAGTTAAATAAGGTTTAACTGGGAAAGTAGGATTCCCTTCACCATCATCGCTATCACTTAAACTAAGTGTTACTGAGCCGCTGAATACGTCTGTATCCACTGGGAATCCAGCGCTTACATTATTTAAATTTTGGGTATTAGAACTTGGTAAACTTTCTTTTTGTTGTAGCTTGAAAAGTAGTTCAACTAAGTAAGCAGTAGGAGTTGTAGATTTTAAATTTGTTTGAGTGTTTATAAAACCAGTGTTTACTAGGTATTCTTGAACTGTATGAGTGATACCTCCAGTATCACTGAACCCTTGAGTTGTTTTGAATTCATACTGTGCTGATAAGTTTGCACCTGATGTAGTAATACTCCAAGAAACATATGTAAGATTATTAGGATTTTTGGCTGTGTCTTTTTGCCATTTAGTATGTAAGTGGGTTAACTCCCATATTTGACCTTCGATAGTTGTACTTTTGAGTGTGTCATTTCCGTTATTAGGAATAGCAACCATGTGATTTTATTGATAATGATTTCATATATAGTATATACTCGTATTAACAACTGAATACAGAAATTTCAACTCCTGAAGGAGTTGTCAAAATACAGGGTAAAACAAGTGAGCGAAAAATAAGCTTATTTGTTTATATTATCCTGCTTATTTTTTTTTATTCATATATATATATAAGTAGTAGTTCACGAAGTAAAAATAATGCCGCGTAGACGTAATAGATTTGCAGATTTAGAAAGGATGTTGAGACAGAGTGGCGGTATTGCTGCCGCAGGTTCAAGAGTTGGGAATTTTGCAGCCTTTAAAGCAGGAACTCGAAAAATTAAAATTACTCAAAAGCCAACCGCAGCCGATAAAGTACGAGTAACTTTTGGTTTACTTCCTTTTAATAGTCATGTTCCTGAGACAGTGACCGATGCAGATAGATATATAGGTGTTATTACTGCTGGTTCTTTAGCTATGGCTAAGAGTGGTGGGCTTGCTAAAACTGACCTTGGTTTAGATGAAACAAAAGATGCAACGGTATTAGAAGAAAACTACTACCCTGCTTTAGTACGAGCATTTTTTGCGGAATCTGCTACAGTTGCGGCTATAGAAAAAACGTCTGATATTACAGGGGATAAATACATGAAAGTCCCTGGTAAGTCTATGTCAGCGCCATTCGGTAGAACTATTGCAGCACTAGATGCTAAGAAAGGTAGTGCGACAGCTTCTCTTGTTAATTCTGAAGAAGAAGATGTCAAAAAGCACGTTCAAGCAATCCTTAAAGATGATAAGAAAGGTACGCTTGGCGCGGCACGTTCGGTAAGTTACGACCCTGAAGTATTTAGAGGTCGTACTAAAGTTCTTACTCGCGGCGTATTCTAATCTCAAAAGTAATAAGGTTATGGCTTCTAAAGAATCAAAAGAAATTGACGATGCATTTGACAGGCGACATATTGGGCGTGGGTTATATTTGCTCATTCCCCTTGACCAACATGACGAAGCAATAGACATGGCGTTTCAAAATGCTATGGCTGTTGAGAAGGAAGTTAACCGCTTGTTAGATGGTGAGCTTGATTTCTGGAGTTATTTAGAAGCTGTAGAACCTTACGTGATTAGCATTGATAAGTACTGTGATGAAGTGTCTGAGAACATGGAAAATCGATTACAGATTTATGGTGTAAGTTGATGCCTTGGGAACCATTTTTTGTAGCACCGTTAGAACAACAACTTTACGAATGGGAATATAGCGGTAGTATTACGAGTTCATCGCAGCTTGGTCGCACTACGTCAGATTACTTTCTTTTTAGGATGCGAGGTTATCAATTAGATGAACCAGTCAGAACTTATGATAACGGTCTTACAGTTACTCGCGATTGGTTTAACGTTTACTATGCAATAGCGGAATTTAATAGCTATCCGAGTAGCGGTAGCGCTCCAGTAGTAGGCAAAGCACAGTTTTATAATCCTGTTGGCAGTGATGAACATTCCCAACCTACAGACGTAGAACTGTACTTGCCTTATCACAGGAAACCTGGCGGCGAAGAAAACGGGCGTTTTATTGGTGTAAAAAAATTACCGCGTAAAGGAGGTAAACGTTTTTTTGGAAAGATAGAAGGCTTTGGGAATCCTTGGCAGTTTGGTCAAGTAATCGGCACGGTGTCTAGTCGTCAGAATGATGATGACAAGCTACTTATTGAGGTTTACCACTGGGTTGAGTCTGATACCTTGCCAGTCATTGAGAGTACACCAATAGAGGATGATATCTATTCGTTCCTTACCCTTATCCCCGTACACTTCAACGTTATCGTTCAACAGTTTAGTTCAACGTATACAGATGATGCTATTGCTAATACGTTATTAGAGTTAGAAAGGAAAGGTAAAGCAAATAAAACCGCTGGAAGGCGTGGCGAATACTGGTCTGTAGCAATTCCTTACTAGAGGTAATCTTATGTTCGCAATAGAAGACAACACACTCGCGAGTGCTTTATACGGTGGATTCGCTAATATAAATTTCTTTAGTGGTGTTGGTAGTATTGCTGGTAAATGGGTTCATTCTGGCTTGGCGGTGGTAGGGAATTTAATTAACTCAATTAAAGACTTAGTTAAAGACCCAAAAAATATTAAAGATATTACTTTTGATTTTTTTGCTGATTTTTGGTCAACAGATTTAACAGGCGCTTTACTTGGTGCAGGGGCTGTAGTTGCTATCGGTGTAATGGTATTTAGTGGCGGCGCTGCACTTGGAGCTTTAGCAGGTGGGTTAAGTGGGCTTGGTATGTTAGCAGGTATTGCAGCAACAGCCGCTGGTGTAGCTATTAATAATGTGCTTCAGAATCCAGTAGGTAAGTGCATTAGATGGCTTGTTACTAAAGCTCAATTTATTTATAGTTACAACTGGAATGCAACTGATGAAGATATACAAAAGAATATAGATGCAAGTATTGAATCACTTTATGGACTTGCTGGTAATGCTCTGGGCACTGCGATGGGAAGTACTATTTGTGGTGTTTTGCCGGGAGCCGTAGGTGTAAGACTGAATCTTGCAAACGTTGCGTCTGTTTGGCAGATTATCGATGACGATATAAAAACTGAGATTTTACAGGGCTTTAATGTTTTGTTTCAGTCATCGAAACGGGTACAGCAAGACAATATGTTTAGGCAGACATATATGAACGTTCGTCGCTGGATTAAGTCAAACGACACAATTATCGATTTTATAAGCGACATTATCCCAGACGCCGATAAAATCATTGAGTCTTGGGGGGAGAAGGAATCCAAGCCTTTTACCTTCGCTAAAGCAGTAGAAGAAAAGATAGACACGATAAAGGATAAAAAGACTAAGAAGTTTGTGGAAGGTTTTGTAGAGCGTTTGATGGAATCCTGCACAGAAAGCCTTATCGCTATATCCTACGCCTTCTAGTTTACTCACACATATAAAAACATTCAACAAATCGTTGAACGATTCGTTGAATGAATGAGCGGTGTACGCTAAACCTCATACATAAAGCCTTGTTTCCTTCCCTTACGCCTCCTTTGCTTACTGCTAGGGAGGTTTTTTTAGGTATTAAAAACTTGTTACTTAACTTTATAAAAAAGCTAAAAAGTAACTACGTCAGGAATTCTACAAAAAAATTAAAATTCCACTAAGTCATTTTGGGGGGGTATTAAGTATAATTACTTATTGTTTTTTTTTCAACTCATGCATCCTGGTTTGTAGTTCAACAGTTCAACGAAATGAATGAGCAGAAACAAATAAAAGAGATTTTCTGGGAACAACAGCTTGGTAACAAGTTTTTGATTAATTCTTGCCCAGCAATGCTGAATAAAGATTTTAAGGTACTGCGGCAGATAAAGCTTCCCCCTTTTTTTGCATTCCAAGAAAAAGAGCAAGTTTTTGTAATCTACAACCGCGATTATGTAGTTGAAAAACTACTTCGAGATTTTGTAATCCCTTTACGAGGTGTTAAATATCAAGAACTACAAATCCTCCTCTCAGAAGCCTACAAGCGGTTTAAGGAAAAAGGCGAGTTACAGTAACGCTATTCCTATCTGGTATGACCCGTTAACTAACGGTACAAGCTCAGAGAAGCTTAACGATAGAGATTTGTTTTTCCCTAGTAAATTAGAGTTTTTTATTTGGAGGGATTTAGTTAGAGAATTCAAATTAGCGAATGTTAAAAGACAAGTAGAGATTTTAGTTAAGCCTGCTACAAACCGTTACTCCGCCCTTACTTGGCGTTGTGACTTTAGAATCTATCCTCGGTCTTACGCTGAACCTTACTTCTATTTTAATTTAGAAGCAAAGGGCTTTTTAACAGAGGAATTCAGGCTTAAGTTGCAGTTTTTAGAATTCCATAATCCAAATGATTATGGCCGTTTAATTATTGTGGGAGGCGATAGACCATTAAAGATTGATAATCAATTCACAACAGTTACAATTACAGACGCAATCAAGTACATCAACAGTCATTCTTAGAGGCTTTTAAATGCTTTATTATCCACCAAAAGACGGTCAAATCTATGGTCAACTATTTGGAAAGTTTGAGGACTTTAGCGGAAAAGTTACGTTTTCTGAAGGAAAGCTTCAAAAATCAGATAATGGTTACATTCTTTACTGTTGGGCTGAAGAAGTTACAGACGTTGAAAAACAAGGCGATAGGGCTTGGAAATGGGAACCAGCGTTCATACAGATTCCCATACACGCTAAAGAATATGAGAAGAGTACAAAGCTTGGTGATACTTGGAAAAAAGAAAATGTAACTCCTCAGTATCACGAAGTTTACTTTTGCAAAATATTTGCGGCGGATGAACCTTATTATTTGAGTGAAGAAAAAAATCTTAAGGGATTTTTAAAGTTCGACAGCTATGGCGGCAAGCACTTGCTAACTGGCATAGATAACAACGGGCGTCCCTTACCAGAACAAACGTTGGAATTTTTACGGGATAACGCAATCTATATAGAGCATTGTGAACCGGACAAAATTAAAGGATTGCCAGAAGTTAAGAAGAAAGGTAGCTGGGGAGGTGGTTACTCTGAGTCTGCGACTGTCCGACTAGAGAGTAAATGGAAATTTGTCATTGATAAGCTTGCACCTTATCCAGACGGTACAGAGCCACCAAAGAACTTAAAAGATTTAGCGTGCTACTTGTACGACATAAAACACGATTGGCCCGATGTTGGCAACATAGTTGAGCAGCTTGTTATCGCTATCTTTGAGAGTTAATACTGCTAGAACGTTTAACGAAAACGTTCAACAAAAACGTTAAACGTTCACTACCTACACATAAGAGCAATGAGCGACCTTCCACCAATAGACTACGCACTCTTTAGCGATGAAAGTCTCGATCCTTGGCAAGAACACTGGGACAACAATCTACAAATTTGGGAGAATTTGGCTAATTTACTTCAAGACTCGGTACTTATCCCCCATGCAAGTTTACAAGTCCCGCTTGCAATTGCATACATTTGTACGCCTTCTGCGTTGTCCAAAATCTTACCAATTCTATTTTGTCATGGTCGTAAACCAGGTGTAGGAAAGTCAACAATTGGAAAGCTTGCTTCTTATTGTTGGGGAGTTCCGATATGTACAAGCTCAGATACATTCGCTAGCATTCGTAACCATTTGTTAGAACATAAATTCATCCAACATGATGGTGAATTCTTTGAGCAAAACACTATTTTAGTCTTGGATGATATTGATAAACGATTTTTCCAAGACAAAATAGATGTTTATCGTTTGTTTAAGTTTGGCTACGACCGCGCTACAGACACGATACAGATAGCGGGTGAGCGTGGACAGAATATGAAGTTTAGATGTTTCTGTGGTCGCGTTATTAGCAGCGTGTCCCCACTTTACGCAGACCCCGACTTCCCAGAATTACAGCGCCGCTGTTTTGTACTTAAGTTTAAAAAAGCTGAGGACTTTGAACCGGGAGAGGCTGAGCGATTTAATGTTGGTAACTTTTACGAGGGTGGACAATTCGACGCTGTACTAGGTAGGAAAGAGTACAAATTTAATGTGTTAGAACGGCTTAATCTTGACACGATTAATTGGCGTGGATTTGATAATCTTCTGAAAGATTATTGGTCAAACACTGATAACTGTGCATTATTCGTAATGTGGCGTAAGCAACTTAATTCTCGTAAACGTACATTTGTACTACCAGAAAAACTTAGTGGAGAGAATTGGACAATCAGTGTAGATATGCTCTCTACTGGCTTAACAATGGGGATTTGGTCAACAATACCAGACGCTATTCAATTCCTTGGTAAATATTGGGAATGGGCAAATGGTACAAAACAGAATGAGTATGGTGCAACCCTTAAACTATTGCGTGAGTTAATTCAGCAAGAAATAGAAACTATCACCGCTTTGAATTCTCAAGCTGGTTACGAAGTGATGCCGTTGAGTATCAATCCAAAGAAGGTTAAACATACTTTAGATGAGGGACTTAAGAGAGGCGAATTAGACCTTAGCCCAAGCATTGATAATGTACGGAACTGTATGCGTGAGCTTGGCTGGAAACTAGAGTTACGTGCTTGGATACCTGATAAAGGTTAATTCTATCTTCAGCTAGGAGCCACTTACAAATTCCGGCGTTATTACTAGCTTTTTTGCAAACATTCAATTAACAGGAATTAAAGATTTATGCCTGACCAAAACTTTGAATTACCACCAATTTTAGAGAGTTATCCAAAAGTAGAAAAAATTACTGTTGGGGCTTTGAGCGTAAGCTTAGAGGACGTGCATGATGAAATACAACACATCTTAGAAACATATCGTGCAAATGGTGATGTAACTCAAAACACACGCTTAAGAATAGCGTTGCAGTATCCTCTAGACCAACGCCAAAGATTAAATGCAGTAGTATTGCAGGCGATTGCTAATTTGGTAAAAATGCACCTTTTAGACTTGCATATACCACGACTCTTTTGGTCTAAAGATTTAACACAGGACTTGCTAGGAGCGATAGCACAAGAAAACTATTGCCTAACTGCTTCAGAGCGCTCACATAGCTCATGGGATGTTACAGACGCCATCGCTGCAAAGTTAGGAGCGGTACTTTATAAGGTGATGCTTGAGTTTACTTCAAAACCTGGTTTTAACAGCTTCATTACTAATGAAGACTTTTATAAACTAGCGCCAGCTACACGGGATACTTACGCTGAGTTTGCAAAGGTGATTACACAAGCTGTGAGTGAATCTTTAGCATCTTGTGAGGACTACGAATTTTAATTAGTTCTGAACAACATAGGGAGAGAAAGATAATGGAAGGCTTGAGACAAGAAAACATTCTGGTTAATTTACCAGTCGATGAGTTTAGTAGTAATGCTTGCGTTTACTTTTCAGATGAATTTCAGAAATGGTTTTATGTAGCGATTGTTAACGCGAGTATATCGCCTACAAAGCCTTATCCTCACTTGACTTTGATTGAAGTTAGCAAACCTGAAATACAGCTTGTTATCTACAGGGAACAACACAACTTAACTCAAGAGTAGTTAAATTTGGTTATTAATAAACGGTTTGATTACAACTTGGATTTCAAACTCTCTGTAGAAGGCTGTTACGAATTACAGGCAACTAATGATGATGATGTTTCAATTGCTATCACGGTTTATGAGCTTAGGTTTTTAAACCAGCCAGAGTTTACAAGGCATATTACTGGTACTTGTGCTAAGGACACCCTGCCACAAATACAGGCGGCGCTGAAAATTGTTGATTGCATGAATAATTAAGGAATAGCAAGAATGTCACCCAAAATAACAACAACACAAACAGAGCAATTCGCCATTATTGAGATTAAGAGCGAGTTTAGCTTATCACCTGAAGAAATTGTTTCTCTCTATCGCCCTAAACTTAAAAAGACTTTAGGCGTGATTATAGACGGTCAAATAGAAGCTACGACGGGTGCTTTTTTAGCTTCTATCTATCGTCAACAAGACTGGATAGCTTTGCGAGACTATACCGTTAATGAACCGCGTTATATGGTTATTAAAGGCAATAGGTCTGGTATCAGCCCAGGTGATTTATTTACTTTAGATAGCGAGAGCCTTGGGAGTCCTGTTATTGCTTGGATAGCAGATCAATTAGTTTAATCCTTTATCCCTGCAAGGTTACTAAACAGGGATTTAATCAAACACTGCAAACAACTTAGGAAGGTTAATTATGCGGCTACTTTTTTGTGTAATAGACTTCAATCAATCAATACAGTATCGCTATTGGTTTCATGAACCAACTAATGATTTTTGGTTTAATACTAAGCCGCTAGCTCTTAGAGGATGTTTTAAAAGTGGGGGGCTGTTGTAAGAAAACTCACAAGGCTTAAGCTGAAATTTGTAGAAGAATCAGCACCTTGTGAGCAAATGACGCGCAGCATATCCTAGCAA
>NZ_JACJON010000043.1 GCF_014695585.1 Microcoleus sp. FACHB-831
CTTGAACATAGTTATCGATAATTTTTTGCCGTAAGTCGAGCGAATATGCCTTCATTTCTCTTTAAGGAAAATGTACAACCTATCTATTAATCGTACCTCATTAGATAGGGAAACGCTATAAGTAAACTAATATTTTTACATTTTAGATGTTTGTAAGCTGTTAAATATTTAAATTTTTATACAAAAAATACCATTATTTTTGAGTTCTAGCCAACGTTTAACGAAGGAACTCTCCTTTATTCAAAAGCCAAAAACTCAAACAAATACTCATAGCTCTTAAATCGATTTCAAAGAGTGTATTAGCCATATATTCTTTGACCTTGAAGGGGTAACAAGTGGGACGAAAAGGCTTGTATAGCCAGAAGTGGATAGATTATGGTAAAAATCGGACAATATTGTGCAATAAAACCAAAATAATGACAATATTACTCTAATTATACCAAAGTCAATTAATCAGATATTGAACAAAATCTAATAAATTTTTATCGGTTATTTATTAACATTAAACATTTATAGATAATTAGATATTAATGGTGCCGGGGTGAAATGTTATCAAGACTTTTCACAAAGCTATGTCTTATCAACCTCTGCACCTAAAATACCGCCCTCAAACCTTTGCCCAGCTGGTCGGTCAAAACGCGATCGCAAGCACTCTAACTAACGCTATCAGATTAGAACGAATTGCTCCAGCTTACCTATTTGCTGGTCCGAGAGGAACGGGCAAAACATCTAGTGCGCGGATTCTTGCCAAGTCTCTCAATTGTCTGTCTAATAATGCCCCAACCACAACGCCTTGTGGAAAGTGTGAAGTATGTCGGGCGATCGCTTGTAGTTCTTCCCTGGATGTAATAGAAATCGATGCCGCTAGCAATACTGGGGTAGAAAATATCCGCACCCTAATTGAAAGCGCTCAGTTTACTCCCCTATTGTGTCGCTACAAAGTATATTTAGTGGACGAAGCGCATATGCTAAGTACAGCGGCATTGAATGCTTTGCTCAAAACTTTAGAAGAGCCACCTACACGAGTAGTCTTTATTCTGGCAACCACCAATCCAGAGCGATTGTTGCCTACCATAATCTCCCGCTGCCAACGCTTCGACTTCCGACGCATCCCCATTGCGGCAATAGTGACTCATTTGAGTGAGATTGCTAATAAGGAAAACATTGATATTACACCAGATGCCCGAAATATGGTGGCTCAAATTGCCCAAGGGGGTTTGAGAGATGCTCAGAGTTTACTAGATCAGCTGAGTCTTCAAAGAGTACAGATAACTGTTGAGACGGTGCGTTTGTTAGTTGGAGCGGTGAGCGAGAGTGAGGCGATCGCGCTGATTGAAGCTTCAACTCTTGAGAACTTCACGGCGTTACTGGATATAACTCGACGACTGGTAGAGAAAGGAATTGAGCCGCTAACCATTCTGCAAAGCCTTACAAACGGTTTTCGTTCGCTTCTGGTTGCTTTGGTGAACCCGACTTGCAATGACCTTGTAACGGTTAGTAATGCGAATTGGGAGCAACTATGCGAGTTAGCCAAACACTGGAATATAGCCGCCTTACAGTACACCCTACAGCAACTTGTGGCAGGAGAGCGACAACTGAAGAATACGCAAGTGCCTGTACTATGGCTAGAAGCAATTCTACTTTCCTTATCTCAAAAGACACCAAGAACAACTGCTGAGACCTTATCACCACTGCAATTGCAAGCTGCCGCGCCCGTTATTGGCTCTACATCATTGAAAACTAACAGTGGCTCGAAAAAGCATACCTTTACTTCTCTTGCACAACGAAAAAGCTCAACAACAAGCGGGTCAATAAATAGCATAGATACCCCACCCCAAAAAGCAGCATTTCAACAAATTCATCAAGAAAGTAGCAGCCTAAACAGTGTTACTAACGAGTGGAAAAAAGTATGGTTCAATACCCTAAACTATCTATCCCCTCTTAACAAATCCTTACTTTCAAATCATGCATCTCTAATCGACATAAACGAATCTGTGGCAATCATCGCTATTTCTTCTGCCAGTCTCGCCAAAATTGCTTGCGAGCGGCTGGATGAAATCGAAAGTGCTTTAAGCAAGGCAATAGGAAAATCGATTAAAGTAAAAATCGAAGTTAATAAATAGGTACTACTAAGATTGCGTGCAGGGCATTGGGTGAAAAACCTGCCCTTGCACACCAATGACAACTATTTCACCTAACTTCTTTAACTCAAAAAAAGAAAAGTTTTATCAACTGATTACACAGCCAAATGAGCTAGAACAAATTATTCAACCCTTTCTAGATAGCGAGATAATCGCTATCGATACGGAAACCACTGGCTTAGACGCCCACACCGACCGCATCGAGTTGCCTTATCTTCAAGCAGTTTTGCCACTTGCTGCGCTTGGGCATATTTTCCAGCTTTCGCATATTCAAGCGCGATCGCTTCCAAAAAGCTACCTCACTCAGAGTCGTCCTCTACTACAGTCGCGCTGGGGTTCCGTCCCGAACACAAGGGTTTTAGATTCTGGTCCCTCAATGGTGCGCGTGACTTGCAGTGCTTGGGCTAGAAGTTGAGACGCTTCTTGTGAGTTTCCAATCTGGATATACTGACGAGCGATCGCAATCAGCCATCTGGCTTTTCGTTCTGGTGTTTCTAGGGAAGTGACAAACTGATAGGCTTTAGCGTAATCTTCTCTCTGCATTGACTTTACAAGAATTCCCTCCATGATGGAACTGCGTTCATATTCTTCTTTCATCGCTTGGGCAACGAGTAAGGCTAAGTCGTAGTGTTGGGCCCAAATGAAGTCTTCGGCAGTTAAGCGCAACGCAGCCGATTGTAAGTTTGCCGCTTCGATGGTTGGATACGTCACAAAGTATTCTAGTTGTTCTGATGTCTATAAAGTCATATCAACAACCGTAAATCCTTGTTCAGTAAAGCGCTTTTGAGAGCGATCGCTTTTGTGCAGGCTGAGTTGTTGTCAAGACAGTTTTTATCCTCCTTTGTCGAGGCGATGGACGAAGATAACGTAGAGCTAGGATTTGATTTTGACAATTTCTGATTCGGGAATTCTCAAGAAGATTGAGAACATTAGGTGCAAGATGTGAATTAACCAACAAAGGTGCAAAAAAGTTGGAGTGATAAGGACATTAGCGATCGCGAAGCAAGAGACTAAATTTATTTCTGCATTATATAAAAAACATATCCATAACAATGAGAATAGTGTCTATAAAGCTCTATTTCTATTTGTTGCTCATCTAAGATGGTATTAGCATCTTCATCGCCCTGATATTTCTTTCGTAAATCAGCAAGCCTACGCTCTAAAGGAATGTAGTAATCATCCCACCATGACGATTCGGGAAGCGTAAAACTGTTGATATAGGTGTATCCTGACTCCTGAAAGATAGTGATATTTTCCTCAATGTTCTTCATAGGAGGATACGCATTTCTCCAGAAATTCAAAGGTTCTTCAGGAGGATTTGTGACCAACCACGACAGTTCTGTGACAGCAAGCGCACCCCCAAGTTTTAAGAAACGACGCCAGGACTGTAAGCCGTCCCGAAAGCCCATAATATAAATAGCTCCTTCAGACCAAATTAGATCGAAACTCTCCTGTTCAAACTCCAGAGAAAACATGGAGCAGTTTTGCGTGATGATATGGCTTGATAAGTATTCCTGCTCTGCCCGCCGCTTTAACTCATCAAGAAATGGTTGATGGTTGTCTATAGCAGTAATGTATCCTCCTGTTATTTTGGCAAGCGCTAGTGTTTGCATCCCAGGACCGCAACCAATGTCCAAAATTTGGGGATTTTCAGGCAATTGTGGAACTAAAGACAAGGCTTTTGCTGTTGATGCGTTATCTCCCGGTGCTTCTCGTGGGATATCGCAATGGAGTTCAGAGAAAATATTCATTGCTTTCTCGCTCTTAGAGGTGGGTTTATCGATATCCTTGGTTTCTCACACATATCTAAGGTAAACCCGCCCCTACAACACTCAAATCATACAAGAATGATGTTACGGGACATGATATTTAGGTGCTGATGAAATGCAGCGATCGCCTCTTTAATAATGCAGGCGACAATGGTGAGCATTTTTCCATCTGCCGCCCAGGCATTTTCTTTCACCCTTCAGGAGGCAACGATTCCTGAAATTAACCGAGCGTTTGATGCCGACAAGTTAACTTCTGAACAATTGGTGCAGCTTTACCTAAACCGTATTGAAGCTTATGACATCAATGGTTCCGGACTAAACTCATTCATTAAAATTAATCCGAATGCCTTAGCAACCGCCGCCGCCCTGGATATTGAGCGAGATTTATCTGGGCCGCGCAGTCCATTACATGGTATCCCAGTGTTGTTGAAGGACAATATTGATACTTTTGATTTGCCGACAACGGCAGGCTCAGTTGCTCTGGAAGGATCAATTGCTCCGGACGATGCCTTTTTGACTCAACAACTCCGAAATGCGGGCGCAATCATTTTAATAATCTCTGATTGCCTGATGGCGTTGGATTAAGATATTCCCTAAAAATCATGCCGCAACTCATCTCTCAACCTATACGCATTGAAGCAGCAGGTAATAAACCCAAACTGATTGACGAGTATATCGGTCACATAACGACTCAAACTGAGGCTGCAAGCATCGCACATATGCGTTCTCCTAGTGGCTGGCTTGAACCTGGACAACGCCTTGATGAAGATGAATTTACTGTTGTTCTTAAGGGAACGCTACACGTTGAATTTGAAGGCGGTCAAATGGACGTTCAGGCATTCCAGGCAATTATTACCCAAAAGGGCGAATGGGTTCGCTACAGCACACCCTCTCCTGAAGGTGCTGAGTACATTGCTGTTTGTTTACCAGCCTTTTCGCCCGATACCGTGCATCGAGACTTATAAAGCACAGACAGTTAGGCTATTTCCGGAGTATCTCTCAGCTCGAATACAATCTCTTTTACCTCTAGCAGTTCGGCAAAGGCTGATTCAATCAAGGATTTAACTTCTAACCAATCTCATCCACCGTCACCGCATCCTAAAGCAGGGATAGCAATTGAAGTAATATAATACCTAAGTGCTGAAGTATACCAATGCTGCTCTTACCTTAAAACTCTTATTTAGTCTTGATTTTTGAGCTTGATAATTAGAGCGATAATTGCCTTCCTTGCATTCTTTAAGTCTGCTAATTGAACAGTTTTTCAGTCAATATAACCGTTGATAATAATAGGATGCTTATCTTTTTTTCATAAAAGGACTGCCATCTTAGTTTGTTGTTAAATCCCAGGGCGCATAATGCGTTCTGCAAGTGTTGGCATGAGACGCTGAAGGGCAAACAGTAATTTTGTTTTACCAATCCGCATTTCAAATCTATCTTGACTAAAATCACGCCAAAATTCTTCAACTAATGCCTCTAGTTTAATCTTGCCGCGTCCCCGTCCTTGTGTCATGGCAGTATCCACAAGTGGCGGAATAATCTCAAAGACTCGAACAGAGGTTGCTTCAAGCTGCCATCGCAAGGTTTTGGTGAAACTATGCAGTGCGGCTTTGCTGGCGCAATAGACTGGGGCGTTTTGCTTGGGCACAATGCCCAGCCCTGACGAAACGTTAATAATTGCAGCAGTGGGGCGACTCAAAAGTTGTGGGAGAAAAAGTTTGGTCAAATACAGAAGGCTGAGCAAGTTAATGTCTAGTTCAGTTTCAATCTGCTCAACTGCGATTGCAGGATCGGCAAATTCATAGTTATACTGAACGCCTGCATTATTGATGAGAATGTTGACATCAGGATAGTTGTAAACCAACTTTTCGAGGGCAACACGATCGCGCCTATCTGCAAGCTCAACGGTAATCGCTGGCAATAGGCTTTTCACAGCTTCAGCTTTTTGGGCATTTGTGCCTGTCACAATCACGGCATTCCCTTCATGGAGAAACCGCCGAGCGAGAGCAAATCCAATGCCTGATGTGCCCCCGGTAATCAAAACAGTATTATGAGCCGTCTTCATAAATTACTCGTGTCGCTAGGGTATGGAAGCCATCCTAAACTGGAGCTTGCGGTAGTTCATTAACATAAGTTAATGCGATTTCAATTGGCCACGAATTCGGCTCAAGCTGACAGGAGTGATGCCGAGGTAGGAAGCAATATGATGTTGTCTGATGCGGGTTTCCAAGCCAGGGTACTCTTCCTGAAAACTCAAATAGCGAATTTTGGCATTATCCAATAGCAAAGCACTTTCCCGCTTCTCCTTCTTGATAAATAAGATTTCAGCAATTTTGCAATTCAGCGCTTGCCAGCAGACATGGTTTTCTGAAAGTACTCGATAAGCAGAATAATCGGCAATGAGTAGCTTTGTATCCTCCAATGCCTGAATAAAAAGTCGTGAAGGCTGTTGCAATAGCAACGCGCTATAGGCGGCAACGAAGCTATTCTCAGCACAAAATGATTTCGTATATTCGTTGCCGTCGCGATCGACATAATATAAGCGCAGGATGCCGGAGATCACAAACCCGATTGTTTTTGGCACATCGCCTGCACAAACAAAAAAATCACCTTGTTCCAGGGTATAAATTTTAAATAGGTTTGTAACTTTGATAGCTTCGTCTTCGGGTAGGTTGATGAGCGAGCGTAGTATCGCGATCAGTTGAGTCAGTTCTTGGGTCAGCATACCTAAAATGCTATGAATTCGTTATTCGTGCTGCTCAATAGATCTCTTGCAAAAGTTGCGGCTGGGGTACTTCTCTTCGCCTACTACCTTGACGCTGCCTATAAGATGTGCGGATATTAGCGGGGTTATATCTTGAGAAGGCAGAAAAAGTGGTGGGCGAATTGATAAATTGATGAATTGAGGGAATTAGGATGAGTGGGTGCGATCGCTTCTTGAGTTGCAGTGGTAAAGTGCCATCGCCTCTTGGCAACAACGAGGATAACATCTTCCTCAACAGCAGCACCAGCGATCGCAGTAACACTCCTGAATCCCCCTCGAAGCTTTAAAAGTTGCTCGCCTACTCGTCAAAATCCTAGAAGTATCATGCAAATTTTGCTGACGAGTGGCTATGGCAGTTTGAAAGATGAGTTGGTAGTAGACAAATGTATGCAGTACCAAAACTTATCGCACATACAAAGATTGAGGCTCATTCAGAAGAAACCAATGCCTCAATTTCAGCCAAAAGCGCTTCTAGACGGCTCCACTTCTCTGGGTCTTCCCAGACTCGTGCCTGTTTAACCCGACGGATTGTTGCCTCAATGCGCTCTTTTCGCTCAGTTGGTTCACTAGAGTGAATGTAAGCCTTAAGCCGCGTCTGAATTTGGCTCAAGGAGAGGTCGAGAGCGATGGCTGTTTCTAGCAGTTCCTTTCTTTGGTCTTCATCTTTTAATCGGGCGATCGCTTTCGCCTTTGTGTAAGCAATCTTTCCCTGACGCAAAGCTATCAAAACATCATCAGACAAGTTGAGCAGGGGTAGACGATTTTTCACGAAGGATTCCCAGGTCATCAGCCCCAAGCTTGTAAATACTTCCTCAATCAGCTGCGATTCTGGGTTAGGCATAACGTTATGCCTAGAAGACTCAGGTTTATCAGCTGCATTCTTCATCCGATAAAGTAACGCAGTTACAGCCTCAACATCACTTCCTAAGCGTATTGCCAACAGCTGCAAGATTCCCTCAGTCTCTTCTACCGGGTTGAGATCCTCACGGCAGAGATTCTCAATCAGGGAAAGCTGCATTGCCTCTTCATCACTGAGAGACCTAATAACAACTGGCACTTCATCTAGCCCACACTCCTTAGCTGCTCGGTAGCGTCGCTCCCCAGCTACCAATTCGTACTTGTCATCAGAGCGAGAACGCACCAGCAGAGGTTGCAGAATGCCATGCTGCTTCACCGACTCTGCCAGCTCCTGCATTGCAGAGGGATCGAAGTAACGTCTTGGCTGCTGCTGCGGAAGACAAATTGCTGACAATAGCACCATTTCAGCCACCGCTTGAGAATCCCCAAACAAGGCATCCAATGACTTCATTTGCTGATAAGGGCGATGTCTTCGACTTGGCGAATCGCCTACGTGCTTGCTCATGATAACTTCTCCAAGCTAGCCGCAATCTGTTTGAGGACAGGCACGGCTGCATTTTTGCGGTTATAGAGAGCCAGCGGCACGTGGTCTTCCGAAGCATCGGCGAAGGCAGTAGAACGAGGAATTGGCGGGTAGACTGAGCCAACTTTCTTTAACTGCTCTTGTATTGCTTCTAAAGTTCGAGCATCCTGTATATTACGACCATCGTACATAGTGGGAATAAACCCAGCTATTCCGAGTTTGCGGTTAGGACGCGATCGCACTCGTGCCACCGTGCCTAAAAGCAACTCAGTTCCACAAAAGGCTTTATATTGAGTTTGAATTGGCACTAGCACGTGAGTTGCAGCCACTAGGCTGATATAGCTTAAAATTCCTAGACTGGGCGGGCAGTCAATCAGAATAAAGTCATATTGCTCAAGTACTGGCTCCAGAGCATCCTTGAGCCGGACATCTCGCATATCTGCAACTACCAGCTCCAACTCAGCAGCACTGAGACTGATATTAGCTGGAGCCAGAGCCATACCATGAATATCAGAATGGATGGATAGAGGTTTGCTGTGCAAAACGGACTCATAAACTGTCTGTTTGAGTGAAGTGGGGTCTATACCCATAAAGTTAGTTAATGACCCTTGGGGGTCCATATCTACCAGAAGTACGCGATGTTTGCGCTCTTGCAAATGGTAGGCAAGGTTCATGGCTAAAGTACTCTTGCCAACACCACCTGACTGATTAAATAGTGTGATTACCCGACTCAACTGAATTTCTCCTAATTCTGCTTGTGTTCGTTTAACTTGACTTCATGCTTATCGCTTTAACTGTGTCGCTGTTCGCAGAATAATAATTTATCGAATTATCTCGATCTCTATACTCAAGTCCAAGCCTCCCCAAGCTCTATCAGCAGTAAGTGCAGGTAGGTTCAATCGCTGGTAGTCCTGCATAGTCATGAAAAATCCATTATAATTTTAATGATTCAATCCCCCTTATTTTTTAGCTTATGGAATGTCCCAAGTGCGGCTCTCAATCCGTTGTAAAAAATGGCCACACTCATAGTGGCAAACAAAACTTTAAATGTCGAGATTGTCTTTGACAATTTGTCATGGCTCCCCGACATCAACCGATTTCTCAAGAAAAAAGAGAATTGATAGATCGGCTCTTATTAGAAAAAATATCTTTGGCTGGAATTGTTAGAAGTACAGGGGTTTCTGAACGGTGGCTACAATACTATGTCAATCAAAAATTAGACTCGGTCAAGAGAGAAGTGCAAGTAACCTCAAAAAAAAGGGAAGCTAACAATCCAATGTGATGAAATGTGGTCATTCGTAGGGTTTAAGGGGAACAAGCAGTGGATTTGGTTAGCCATTGATGTAGTTACTAAAGAAATTATCGGAGTATATATTGGGAAAAGAGATGAAACTGGTGCAATAGGATTGTGGGATTCTTTACCCTCAGTGTATCGCCAGTGCGCTGTCAGTTATACAGACTTTTGGAGTGCTTATGAGAGAGTATTTCCGAAAAATAGACACCAATCAGTAGGCAAGGAAACTGGCAAAACCTCCTATATAGAAAGATTTAACAATACGATGAGGCAAAGAATATCTCGGCTAGTTAGAAAAACTCTTTCATTTTCTAAAAAGCTCTCTAATCATATTGGAGCTATCTGGTATTTTATTCATGAGTATAACGCCTGTTTATTAATAGAGGGAAAGACTTACTTTTCATGACTATGCAGGACTACCAGATTTTGAAGCAGAGTCCGCAGTGGGAAATGGTAAAAATCCAGCTGGAGATTTGATGGATTTGCTCGTCGGGTGCGCTTTCAAGTCAGGCTCTAGAGCGGTGCGTTCTATTTCTAGATCTGACATCGGTGCAGCTATTTCTTTATTAACATTTTTGTCAAATTTATCGGTTACTTCCCCCGATATTTGGATGTTAATAGCTCTGTTTTGTTCCTCTTCTTCAGAAATCTCAAAATTGATGGTTTCTTCCTTAGTTCCTTCTTTATTTGAAGGGGACTGAACCTCAACATTTTCTTTTTTATCTTTAAATTTCAGCATTGCTGAAATTAATTGTGCAATCAATTGCTGGTACTTTTCTTGAAAGGTCGCAGCATCACCTTGAGAAACACCAAATATTGACATTGCAGCCTGCTCCTAATCATTCAATGAAAGTATGTATTAGAGAAGTGAAGCCTTTGTTGGGTTGAGCTAAAATCGCTGGGTAAGGAAAATTTCACATCACGTACCCTCGCCGTTAGAAAAATTAACCAAAGTGAATCCAGTTCCTTCGTAGCAGTAACGACTATGGAAAACTGTATTTTCCTTGCCAGCAGATTGGGCTATTACCAAACATGGAAACCCATTTCGGGCCTGTTCCGAGATAGAAAATAAAGAAATTGCTTTCGGTAAATTAGGATTGAGCATTAAGCTCAAAGTTAACCTGCTTCCATCGGTATAAACAGAGTATAAACACCCACCTTTACCACACAATTGAGGTGTATTGAAGTCAATGATGTAAAGGTTATCCTTCTCCAAAGAGGGAACTTTAAATGCCTTAATTTGATTGGTATTTAAAGGCTTTTCAGATTCGGCGCGGGTGTAATTCTCTTGCACAGCAGCCGCCAAAACTCGATCGGGCACAACTTGATTAGCTCTAACCCAACTCGTTGCTTGCTCATTTTGACTCAAAGCCCAAAGAGAACCCAAACCAATTAGAAGACAAATAGCAACAGCAACAAAAATTATCCTTTGCACTCCTGTTGCAGGAAGCTTAGATCGTGAGAACATAATTTCACCTCAAGAGCAACCCAAAGTAGCTAAAGCTTGTTGGTAATCGTTAGCAGCCTTTTCTCCGTAAGATTTCACGGAGAGCTTGCCTGAAATATCACTTACGAGAGCATCGATGGGAATACCAGAGCCACCAAAATGCATTTGAGCCACTCGTTGAAGTAGGCGATCGCCAGTAAAAGGCTGTCCACTCGCTGGGTCAATTTGGGCTGCTGCCCTATCAATTAACCTCTTAGCATCAGCATCAAACAAAGCCTCTTGGTCGGACGGAGGGAAGTAAATTAGCATCTCCTGCTCGTTGATGGGACTGCCGCTGTCCACTTTGGCTAACGGGACTTAAACTAAAATTTAGAATTAATAAAGGTATAATCGAGGTATGGCATAGATTTCACGTTGAAGGGCAAGCTATGAAACAGACAACTCCTGCCGCCATGCCTCCTTGC
>NZ_JACJON010000044.1 GCF_014695585.1 Microcoleus sp. FACHB-831
GACAGTCTGGGTTTGACTGGATCAACTTATTTAAGTCAGCTCGCATCAGAGTCTAATTTCAAGGAAATTTCAGCTCTCTTTAGATTCTCACAACTGATTTAGGATTGCTATATGTCATTGGTGAGGGTATACAAAGGCTGTATGCCAACAGCTAAAGCTGAATCATCGTAGGGCTTAGTAGGCAGTGCTTTGAGTCTATCAGTAGCTATATTCTATATTAACCACATGGTGCCATAGAAGCAGAAAGCAGGTATAATCTTGCCCTTAGACCTTGAGCCACGTTTGCTGTGTGGTCATTCAGGGACAAGCAAATACTAGACTGTCGATTCCAATGCAGAGCAATACATTCCTAATTCAGAGATTGAGAGAAAGATTTTTAGCTCAAAAATTAAGTGATTTTAATGCTGCTATTCCACAAAATATCTTGGATATTGAAGATAAAATACGTTCAAATATCTTTAGTTGGCGGGGTCAATTCTCTCCCCAATTGATTGAAAAATTGTTATTTTTATATTGTCCAAAAAATGCAAAAGTATTAGATCCTTTTGCAGGGAGTGGAACAGTTCTTTACGAAGCAGCTTGTCTTGGATTGTCATCTATTGGATGCGAAGTAAATCCCGCAGCTTGGATTCTTAGTAGAACTTACCAATTGCTTAACTTGCAACTAGAAAAACGTGAAAAGCTGATAAATTCACTAACAGAAAAACTGGAAAATTATTTTCCAACACATAAGAGTTTTGAGAACTTAAGGTCTTGTGGCCTAGATGTCGTTGAGTTTGAGAAGACTATTTCCGATTTGTATAAAAAAGTAAACTCCTTTGAGGAAATTATCCTAGATACCTTCGTAATACTACTGGATTTGGCAAATAATAAGCTAACTACGGAGCATATTCATGCTACTTTCTACAAGCTTTGTCAAGTCATCAAAAATTTTCCTTACTCTCAAGCACCACTCACTTCGTTATTAGGTGATGCTCGTTGCATTCCTATTGAGGCTGATACTATAGACTTTGTTGTTACATCCCCCCCATATATTAATGTCTTTAACTATCATCAAAACTATCGGCGTTCAGCAGAAGCACTCGGCTGGGATTTACTGAAGATAGCTAAATCAGAAATTGGTTCCAACAGAGCGAATCGAGGAAATCGGTTTTTAACAGTAATTCAATATTGTTTAGATATGGCTTTGGTTCTTAGAGAACTACAAAGAGTTTGTAAATCTGATGCACGAATTATCTTTGTAGTCGGTCATGAGTCAAATGTCTTAGGTGTTCCCTTTTACAATGCGGAAATCATTTCAGAGCTTTCAGCTAAGTCTAATTTATTTGACTTAAATATTATTCAAAAACGAATTTTCAAAAATAGATTTGGAAAGATTATACGTGAGGATTTACTGAATCTATCTAATAAAAGCTCCAACTTGTCTGTAGAAGAGCTTGATGAAATTTCAAGAAATATTGCCCATAAGGTTCTTAGTAATGGATTAGCAATTGTTCCGGAACAGAACAAGCCTGCTCTTATGCAGGCTATTGAAAAGATACCTGATTTAGGTAAGTCTCCTCTTTACAGTTATCAGGTTACGAATTACTACCAGAAGTCCTTAAGATCTTTTTCTGCCAAAGATACAACAATGCCTCAACTACCGACTCCTCACTACGATAAACTTATTGCTTGCTTAAAGAACCCCAGATTGCCTGAAGCTGATAAAGAAAGAGTTGAGGAAGCAGTAACTAGGTACCGACAATGGATTCAAAAACTAGAAGCAGTAGAACAAGGGGGGCCTGATACCCTAGAGGAATTAGTTGGGGCAACAAATAAATACAAACGGTTCATTGAGCTTGATTTAATCTTCGACAGCCCAGGAAATTTTCTTTATCGACAGAAAGGGCAACTTAAACTTGACAATACTATTCTTGAAGAATTCCTTCCTCAAGTAATTTATAGAAGTTTGAGAGGAATAGAGAATTCATTTGAAATTGGTCCTAAAAGTACTTTTTCTGGATTAAGTTTTCTGTCTTCGCTTGGAAATCCAGGGCAAGGTGGAGAGCCTACATTAAGAACGAAAAACCAAGATTTTGTTTTAGGCAAAAAACTTTACTTAAAAACTTCGTTTGATAGTCAATTCACAAATTCTAAGTTAATAGAGTCTCATCTTGGATATGTTTGTTCTGAATGCAAGACAAATTTAGATAAGACAATGTTTCAAGAGGCTGTAGCTACAAGTAGAGATCTAAAAATAGCAGTTCCTAGCTCACTCTACTTTTTAGTATGTGAATTTCTTGATATGACTCCGGTTTCTATTACTGCTACTCAAATAGATGATGTGTTAATTGTTAGAAAATCTAGACGCCTATCTGCCAACATTCGCCAAGAATATAAAACGCCAGAATCAAGGATGCAGTATCGGCAAGAGTATGCTGATTTTCTTGATGCATCAAAATACTATGCTGATGTTTTTCAAAGAATGATTGACAAAATTCAGACCTTGGTGGACGATACAGCCCCAGGTGTTGATCACGTTCTAAGGCGAGGGCATTTCTGAAATCCAGTCGGCGGCATAACTAATAGTTAACTTACCTAAAATACTTGGGTGCAGCAATTTTGTAGGATTTTATATTTTAAATTTACTACAAGTCTGTCTGCATTGCTATGGCACGAGTCCAACTCGTCTATCCCAAAATTCCACTAAGGGGGGATGAAGATTCATGAGTCGATACAGCATGATTGTTTAATGGTCTGATGAAGCTCAGCTTTTCCTAGTCACGATTCCAGAGTTTAGCGATCGCGTCAGCGAAGCGAAGCGCGATCTGCGCTGCTGCGTCAGCGCAGATCGCGTTGTTATGCCTTGCACTCATGGCAAAACTCGTGAAGAAGCAATTCATAACGGTGAAGAAGTAATTGATATGTACTTGGAAGCTTGGCAAGCCGAAGGTGAATCTATTCCTGAACCGAGTACGCTGCAAATTGCCTAATTATCATTAATCTTCTGACCCAGCTTAAGCAAGGAGTCAGTTTTGGACTTGACCTCAGACATTAAATCGGGACTAACTGAGCATAGTCCCCTATTGCTTGGCGCGATCGCTCTAGGCGAGCAAAAACTTGGCTATCGTCGCAGAAAGGGTTGGCTGCACCAGAACATACCGCATTTGTACAGCAACTAGGGAAGGAATGAGGAGCGATCGCTCTTAAGTAGTAAAGCTATAACCACTCCAGTAGTACCAAACTTGGTGCAGTTATCTTAGAAGTAGGCGCTCTAAAGAAAAGATTTTGTCAGCCGATTCCCGCAACTCAATCTCACGAGGGTTGCAGGCAAATTATGAAAAAGTCTAAAACAGCACTACAGGAGATTTTATGTACGGCTTAGTCAACAAAGCAATTCACGATATGGTTTGTAGTCGCTTCGGTGAAGAAACCTGGAAAGAGATTCTCCATAAGTCTGAGGTCGAGGTGGATGCATTCATCAGCATGGAGTCTTACCCCGATGATGTCACCCACAGACTTGTAAAAGCTGCAAGTCTTGTTTTGGGTTTATCTGCTTCAGAAATCATGCAAGCTTTTGGAGAGTTCTGGGTTCAATACACCGCTGAAGAAGGGTATGGGGAACTGATGGAAATGAGCGGTGATACGCTTCCCGAATTTTTAGAGAACCTGGACGATCTCCATACTCGCATTGGAGTCAGTTTTCCGAAACTACAGCCTCCATCCTTCACCTGTGAGGAAGTTGAAGAACAAACGTTGCACCTCCACTATTATTCACACCGAGAGGGATTAGCTCCAATGGTCTTGGGATTGGTGCAAGGATTGGGGACACGTTTAGATACGGATGTCGTCGTTACTCAGATTCAAACCAAGTCTGAAGGTGCAGACCATGATGAGTTCTCGATTCAGTATAAGCCTCACTGAGCGTTTTTATGCACCCTCCCGATCTGACTTTGCCGCCTCAATTGTTTGCTCAAGCTTTTCCATTTCATTTTGTGTTTAAGAGCGATCGCACAATCGTACAATCGGGAGAGGTTTTGCAGAGGCTTATTCCTCAAATCATCGGGTCACAACTTGAGCGGTGCTTCCAGATTAAGCGTCCCATTATTCAAAATGTTAATTTTGCTGCCATTAGTAAGCAATCTCACAGTATCTTTACGCTGAAATCACTTCATAGTGAAATGATTCTAAAAGGGCAGATGATGCCTGTTACTGACAGCGAGGTTATTTTTTTTCTGGGTTCCCCGGTTGTTACGGAAATTAGCCAGTTAAACCAACTAGGAATTAAATTAAAAGACTTTGCAATTCACGACTCTGTTACCGATTTTCTCTTTCTTTTACAAGCAAAGAGTAACTTGATGGACGAACTGACAGAGCAGCAGGACAAATTAAAAGATGCTTTGAGAGAAAAAGAGGCGATCGCTGCCCTGGCAGAGGCGAGAGCTAAAACCGTAGAACAGGCGATCGAAAACTTACAGAAAACTCAATCGCAACTTATTCAGGCTGAAAAAATGTCTGGACTGGGGCAAATGATGGCAGGGATTGCCCATGAGGTCAACAACCCGCTTAACTTTATCAACGGTAATCTTAGCCACATAAACAACTATGTTAAGGATTTAATAAGCCTGCTCAACCTCTATCAAAAACACTTTCCTCAAGCCTCTCCTGAAATCCTTAATTACATGAAGGAAATCGACTTAGAATTTTTGCTGGAGGATTTACCCTGTCTCGTGTCATCTGTAGAAATGGGGGGTCATCGCATTAGAGATATTATTTTGTCATTACGAAACTTTTCTAGATTAGATGAAGCAGAACAAAAAAATGTGGACTTACATGAAGGAATTGAGAGTACATTATTAATTTTAAATCACAAGCTGAAGCATAATATTGAAGTTGTTAGAGACTATGGAAGCCTGCCAAAAGTTTTGTGCTATCCAGCCCAGCTAAATCAAGTTTTTATGAATATTATTTCCAATGCTGCTGATGAATTATTGGAGACGGATATAAAATATAAACAGATTGCGATCCAAACCAGTGTAAATGAATTGAATTACGCCTGTATTCGCATTCAAGATAATGGGAAGGGCATTCCTACTGAAATTCAAAAGAAAATTTTTACTCCATTTTTTACGACCAAGCCTATTGGCAAAGGGACAGGATTAGGGCTATCAATTAGCTATCAAATTATTGAAAAGCATCATGGTACAATCGAGGTAATCTCTGAGGTGGGAAAGGGAACCGAATTTACTATTAAAATTCCACTTTCCTAATTGCAGTATGTTTCTCTAGGTCAAGGGATAAAGTTACTGAGCGATCGCAAGTAGCCTAACAGTGCGTTGATGCGGGCGGAATAGAGAGGGTTGGTAGGAGTTGAGGTTAATTGCTACTGCACAACTTTACTGTTAGTTTGCCTAAAATACTTGTGATAAAAATTGATGAGTCGAAACAGCCGGATTGTTCCCTAGTAGTACGATTCCATTTGGCGATCGCGAACCAATATCAAAATAATAGAATACCTGAGCATAGTTTTCTGTTGTTTGGCGCGATCGCTGTAGGTGTAAAAGGTTGGCTGCACCAGAACATAAGGCATTTGTGCAGCAGTTATCGAAGTAGCTAGAGAGCGATCGCAATCCCTTAAACCCTGACTTGTGAATAAATAGTTAGGTGTATTAAGTCTCGCTAGGGACGGTAGCCGAAATATTATCTATCAGCCTTCAGAGTCAAGTTGCTCTAATGTTATCGATTAGACAATTCTTTGAGGGGATTGGTGAGAAAATCACATCTCGGAGAATTCTCAAAGGTGGCACTGTTTTTGCTGGTGTAGTCTATTTCCAATAGAGAGAACAAAGATGAGTACGACCAGGATATTCAACAGTTCTAAATTTTTTCAGCCTACGGACGGGGAGCCTGTTCGTTCAATTGTTACGGAATCCAAAGATGCCATCATTGTAGCCTGGTACATCAAACCGGGACAGGAAATTCCCGCGCATATGCATCCTAACGGGCAAGATACGTGGACTGTTTTGAGCGGGAGAGGGGAATATTATCTGGATAAATCAGGCACTACGAAGCCAATCGTTGCAGGGGATGTGGTAGTTGCTTATACCGGATGCGTGCATGGAGTATTCAACAACGGTGATGAGCCATTTGTTTTTATTTCAGTTGTGTCGCCAGCCGATGCGGGGTATCAACTTGTCTCCTTAAAAGATTCTTTGACCCTCCATTCCTAACCATTCAAACCCCCGAATCGCCTCCGAGGGCGGGGGTTTGAATGGTTAGGCGAAAATGCAAAAAACACTTTAGATGTATGCAAGGGTTGCTTCAATATCTTTACCAAATCAAATTAGATAAAGCTGCTCTCTGGTGCTATCTCATTTGGTACCTGGTAGTAGTTTATTTCTATTTTGATCCTTCACTTAAAGTATGGATTAATTCAATTGGGATAAGTGCTGTAATCGGTACGGGTCTATTGTTAAGTGTTTCTTCTGGTGAGACTGGCAAAAGCGATCGCTGGCAAACAGTCAGATTATATCTCATGCCCTTCTGTGTCTCCAGCTTCTCTGCTTTGATAAAAGGTCACGGATTTATCGTATTTATATCGCCAAAAATAAAAGAAACGCTAGTAGCAGTATCATGCTGTGTTCTGTTTCTGTCAGTTATTTTAGCAGTCAAATTCATTAAAAACAAAATTGCTTAATAACGCGATCGCTGGATAATGTTCCGGTAATAGCAGACGTTACGTGGCTTGAATCCTCGATTACGACAGCGCAGCAATGTAAAGCGTTCAAGTTATTGGTGAGGACGATAAACATCCATCGTCGGACTTTGCGGGTCAACTAAAACTCTAACCTGCGTTACTAGAGCTAGAAAATCCTAAATCTTCTGATACAAGTTGGGCAAGGAGTCAGTTTTCGACTTGACCTCAAACATCAAAATAATAGGCTAACTGAGCATAGTTTTCTGTTGTTTAGCGCGATCGCGATCGCTCTGCTTCTTCAATCAATCTGACTGACGCAGACTTCAGGAATGATGAATTTTCAAGTTCTGAGTGTCGCTGGACCGATCGGCGAACGCTTTGAACTCGACAGCATCGTGACTGCAAAAGAGGCGCACGCCATTAGTGCGATCGCGCGATAATGCACGTAGCCGATGTTGATTGTGGAGTCTCGCCTCGCGATCCACTACTACCAACACCAATGTCCCAAGCATCGGTTAGGTTAATAAAGAAACACTACTAGCTAGATAAATTATGCAATACGTGTTAATTATCCATGAAGTTGAAGACTACGAGTCGTGGAAGAAGGTTTTTGACAATGCATCCGACATAAGGAGGGAAGCTGGAGAGAGGTCGTATCAGGTCTTAAAATATGAAAGCGATCCCAACAAAGTGGTGCATTTCTCATCGTGGACATCGATAGACGATGCCAAGCGTTTTTTTGAATCTCCTAAACTCATTAGAATCAGAGCTGAAGCCGGAGTAAAGGCTCCTGATTTCATATACTTGGAGCAACTAGAATCGGGCACTTTGTAGGAGCGTGTAGTAGGAATTCCCTACAAGTCTGTCTGCGTGGCTATGACACAAATCCAACTCGCCTATCCCAAAATTCCACTAAGGAAGGACGAGGATTCATGAGTCGATAAAGCACGATCGTTCAATGGTAGTAATGAAGATCGGCTTTTCCTAGTCACGATTCCAGAGTTTGGCGATCGCGTCAGCGAAGCGGGTTAGCGCTGCTGCGTTAGCGGAGCGGCTCTGAAAGAGCTAGCGCAGATCGTGTTTTTATGCCTTGCACTCATAGCAAAACTCGTGTTTTGGACTTGACTTCAAACATCAAATCGGCGACTAACTGAGCATAGTCTCCTGCTGTTCGCCGCGATCGCTCTAGCTCTAATTCTTAAATCAATCTGACTGACGCAGACTTCATGAATGATGAATTTTCAAGTTCTGAGTGTCGCTGGACTGGTCGGCGAACGCTTTGAACTCCATAGCATCGTGACTGCAAAAGAGGCGCACGCCATTAGTGCGATCGCCTGATAACGCACGCAGCCGATCTTGATTGTGGAGTCTCGCCTCGCGATCCACCTCCATCATCCATTGGTAGAACCGCATTCCCGGCGTGCATCGTGGCTGGTCGGAGTCCATCTCGTGTCGGTAAAAGTAGGCATCGCCTGCATTCAGCAGCCACCCCTCCGGTGTCTTGATAGCAATACCAGCATGACCCCGCGTGTGACCAGCAAGCGGGATGAGGAGAATCTCTGGCGGTAGTCCCTCAAGATCGCGGACAGCCTGGAAGCCGAACCAAGGTTCTCCCCCCGCCGAATAGAACTTCCAGCGTTTTACCTCGTCCCACTGGTCTGGGCGATACCGCTGGCTGGCAATGAAACCGCGCCTATCCCGTGCTGCGTCAATTTCAGGCTGCATTACATGTACAATTGCTTCAGGGAAATCCTCCAGGCCACCAGCATGATCGAAATCGAGGTGGGTAAGGACGATATGGCGCACGTCCCGTGAGGAAAATCCTAGTTGCTCAACCTGAGCGATCGCCGTGTACTTGCGATCGAACTGTATACCATTGAAATGAATAAAAAACGGGCTGAGTCGCGCGTAAGGCGATTTAACATCGCGCAGACCGAAGCCAGTATCGATCAGAACGAGTCCCTGGTTGGTCTCGACAAGCAGACAGTGACAGACGAGGCGAGCCGTCAGACCGCGACTGAAGCCATCGAAGAGCGCCCCACCGATCGGGCACATGCAGCCACAATTGAGATGATGAATGTGCATAAGCGTTCTGCTTTAAACTACTTTTTGCCTACGGGTATCGATGTCTGCACCCCACTCGTCGCTTGCATTTGCTCCGGTCGGTAGAGAATGTCCGCCAAAACGCCTTTATATACAGATGATAAGAAAGGCATTGCGTGCGAACCTGCAAGGATACCCTCCTTGCCTGCTTTCTCTAGTGCTTGCTGTATGGTGTTTTATCTTTGAGAGTTTAGACCAACAAATTTGTTTAAACTCTAATTTAGTTAAATTAGTTGAAAATTCATTAGTTATACTCTTTCAATAGTCTTGATTTTAAAATTTTTACCTACTACAAAAGTAGTAGTTGCTAGATTCGATATTTGTATAGGCAAACACTTATAGCTGTTTTCACTCCCATTGATATGCTCATCGGTAGGGTTGATAAGCCTAACGCCATAGTTTCGCTTACTGCTTTGCGATTCTTAATTATGGTTATAAAAATGTAATAAACTCAGCCTCTAAACTGTCATTTAGTTGAGCTTAATCAAAGTATAAACACTTTTATAAAGTTAAACAAAAGAGATGGTTAGCGATCGCTACGAGACTAAGACTGGCACTGATTGAGATTTCTGCTGTAATTGGGGCATTTAAATATCTGGCTCAGAATAAAACAGCGGCTGAATAGCAAGGGCAATACATTTAAGCTGTATTAGTGCTATTCCTCTTAAGATAGATGTAAACCCAGTTTTTCAGTAGCACGATATACATATACAAGAGTTAGAGTCAAATTGAATATAACTCTGCAAACCAATAAACAAAACCTCTGGTGATTTTTGCCCGCAGTTTTCTCCAGGTTTGAAGCACTGGAAAGCTTATCCGCTTCTTAATATCCCTTAATAAAATTAACAATTTTCATGACGCGAGGACAAGTATTTTCCTCGCTTCTCTCTTCAAATAAGCCTTCTAGCAATCGGCCAGGGAAAAATTTACTAGCATAAAAGAAAAAGGTGTTGAGCAATCCTTTAGGTGGAGAGGATTTTTACCTCGAAACTTAGGTATTCCCGATTAAAAATCACAAGGATTGCTATTAGGTTTGTAGCCTAATATTCGTAATCGGCTCTCTCCAAATGAGAATTCATTGGAGGTTGATGTGAAAAAAGTAGCGATCGCACTCGGTCTTTTTAGTTTAGTCAGCAGCACTCTTGCAAGTTGTGCTGCACCTCGTCAGAACACGCAAAATAGCAGCAATGGGGACGCAAAACTCTCCTCCGTTGCTGTAACAGTCCGCGACCTTGGCAACCCTTTCTTTGTACAAATTGGTAAAGGTGCTGAAGCCGAAGCCAAGAAACTTGGCGGTGGAAACGTGAGGACAACTCTCGTTTCCAGTGGAGACGATTTAAATCAGCAATTTAATCAAATCGAAAACTTTATTGCTTCGGATGTCAGCATGATTGTACTCAATGCTGCCGACAGTAAAGGAATTTTTGCAGCGGTTGAACAAGCTAAGAAATCAGGAATTCCAATCATTGCAGTTGATACCGCCGCAGAAGGCGGTGTTGATGCAACTGTCACCTCAAATAACGTACAAGCTGGTGAAATAAGTTGTAAATACATTGCAGATACCTTGAAAGGCCAAGGCAATGTTGTAATTATCAACGGGCCTCCAGTTGCTTCAGTAGTTGAGCGAGTCCAGGGATGTCTGAGAGTATTCTCCAAATATCCCGGTATCAAGATTCTTTCAAAAGATCAGAATGCAGAAGGTAGCCGTGATGGTGGGTTGAGAGTAATGAGCGATTTGCTCACATCCTTCCCAAAAATTGATGCCGTTTTTGCAATTAATGACCCCACTGGTATTGGTGCAGAACTAGCCGCTAAACAGGCGCAACGAAGCGAGTTCTTTATTGTTGGCGTCGATGGCGCACCCGAAGCACTAGATGCGCTCAAGCAGAAAAATAGCCTATTTGCTGCTACTGCGGCTCAAGATCCATTTCGGATGGCAGCCAAGGCAGTTGAGGTAGGAAACGACATCCTGAAAGGGAATAAGCCTGCCAATCCAAACATTTTAATTCCAGTCTCGCTAATTACTCGTGAAAACGTTAATCAGCATAAAGGCTGGACAAGCGAATAAATAGGCTTCTGTCGTTAATTCCACAAATTCATTGATTGATAATCTGTCGAGTTGTAGCTTGCGATAGTGCATCCGCAACGCTACGCGATCGCATAAATTAACAGGAATTTCTGATGGTAAGTAGCACTGAAAATTCAACAAAAACTAAGCCAGTTCTGGAAATGCAAGGCATTAAAAAAACTTTTAACAGTTTTACCGCCTTGCATGATGTAAATCTAACCGTTTACCCAGGGGAAGTTCACGCCCTTATGGGTGAAAATGGTGCGGGCAAAAGCACGCTGATGAAAATTCTGGCTGGAGCATACATAGCTGATGCGGGGGAAATACGAATTGACGGTCAACCTGTTAGGATGACAGACCCCGGTCAGGCTAGAAATTTGGGCATCGCCATTATTTATCAAGAGTTGAATCTTGCCCCAAATTTAACTGTTGCTGAAAACATTTTCATGGGTAGCGAGATTACCAAAGGAGGTACTTTTATTGACCAAGATGGAATGCTGCGTAAAGCAGCTGAGGTATTAAAAAACCTCGACGCAAGTTTTGAGGCGGGAGACCTAGTTTCAACACTTTCAATTGCAGAACAGCAGCAAGTTGAAATAGCCAGGGCACTCAAGGACAACAGCCGCATTTTAGTAATGGATGAGCCGACAGCGGCGCTTTCAGACCGCGAAACAGAGAAGCTTTTTGAGATTGTTCGTCGCTTGCGAAGTGAGGGCATCGCCATTATTTATATTAGCCATCGGATGGAAGAGATTTATGCCCTTGCCGACCGCGTTAGCGTAATCCGAGATGGTGGGTATATTGGCTCTCTTGAGAGAAGTGAAATTTCCGCCGAGCGTTTAGTAGAAATGATGGTGGGTCGTCCTTTACAGGATTTATACGAACATAAGCGTCAAACACAACTTGGCTCAGTAGTCCTTGAGGTAAATAATTTAAGTGATGGGCACAAGGTAAAATCTGCAAGTTTTAAACTACATGCTGGCGAAATTGTTGGTCTAGCGGGTTTAGTTGGTGCAGGTAGAACAGAGATTGCTCGTCTGATTTTTGGTGCTGATAGAAAGACTAGCGGTGAAATAAAACTGGAAGGTCGTTCTCTCAATATCTCGACACCCGATGATGCAATTAAAGCGGGAATTGCTTATGTGCCCGAAGATCGTAAAGATCTAGGTCTATTTCTGGAGATAAGTTCTGGTGAAAATATCACCATGAACGTACTTGAACGAGAGGCAAAAGCTGGCATTATAAACTCAAAATCGTTGTTTAAAATTGTGGCTGATGCTATTAACAACTTAGGGATTCGTCTAGCTAGTCCAAGTATCAGAGCAATGGATTTATCTGGGGGAAATCAGCAGAAGTTATTGCTAGCACGGTGGTTGGCAATTAATCCCAAGGTACTTTTGCTCGATGAACCAACGCGGGGTGTGGACATTGGGGCGAAAAGCGAAATTTATCGAATTATTAGCGATTTGGCAGCAAACGGCGTAGCCATTTTGATGATTTCCAGCGAGTTGCCGGAAATTGTGGGAATGAGCGATCGCGTCTTGGTGATGCGTGCGGGAAGCCTAGTTGGTGAAGTAGGCGGCTCAACTGGGGAAGCAATTACACAAGAAAACATCATGGCTTATGCCACAGGGGCAAGAGAGGTAGCAAAATCATGAGTCAAACAAAAGTAAAAACCACCAAAAATGAAAATAGCGATCGCCAAAAAGCGAGCAAACGTCAAGCTTGGAGGAATTTCATCCAGGTTGCCGGAATATTACCTATTTTGGTTGCAATTTGTATAATCTTTTCACTTGTTTCGCCAAGCTTTCTTTCACCAGGAAATCTCATTAATGTCATTCGGCAAGCATCTATCAATATCGTGCTAGCTACGGGAATGACATTTGTCATTTTGACTGGAGGAATTGACCTTTCAGTAGGGTCAATTTTGGGTGTTACCGCAGTAGTCGGGGTACTTGTTTCGTTGATTCCAGGTCTTAGTTTGTTAGCCATACCAGCCGCTTTATTAGCGGGATTAGGTTTAGGCTTACTTAATGGGTCGTTGATTGCCTTTTTAGGTTTGCCACCTTTTATCGTTACGCTTGGTTCCTATACAGCTTTGCGGGGTGTTGCTTATTTAGTTGCTAATGGCACTACAGTTCTTAATCGAGATCTAAATTTTGCTTGGATAGGCAACAATTATCTCGGCCCAATTCCCTGGTTAGTTGTAATTGCTTTGCTTTCCGTTGCAGCCAGTTGGTTTGTCTTAAGACGGACAGTATTGGGGAGACGTATTTACGCTGTAGGGGGTAACGCACGCGCAGCGCGACTAACAGGAATTAAAGTAAATCGGGTGCTGTTATTCGTTTATGGCGTAAGCGGTTTACTTTCTGGTTTAGGCGGAATTATGAGCGCCTCGCGTCTCTACAGTGCGACGGGTATGTTGGGTCAAGGCTACGAACTTGATGCGATCGCTGCTGTAATTTTGGGAGGGACGAGCTTCACGGGTGGTATTGGCACTATCTGGGGAACCCTACTCGGTGCTTTAATTATCGCCTTGCTCAACAATGGATTAACTTTGATGAACGTGTCATTTTTCTGGCAGTTAGTTGTCAAAGGTCTTGTAATTATTATCGCCGTCACGATTGACAAACTTCGCACTCGTTCTAGCGCTACTGCATAAGTTTTGCAGCTCAAGTTATGAGTTTTGATTAATCCAAGACTCATAACTTTCCAGAAAAATTTAATAAGGGGGAATTATTTTGTATGTCGCTTCATTATTCCTCTCACAGATTTCCTGCTTTTCTACTGGCATCTCCTGTTTTAGTTTTACTGATATCATCCGCAACTTGGGCTATACCAATCGAGGGATCGGTGGCTCCTGAGCCAGTAACTAACGCTGTTTCTGAACCATTAGATAGCATGGCGGAAGAACCCTTGGCTCAGGTGGGTTCTGTTTCTCAACTCTCCGATGTTAAACCTACTGATTGGGCGTTCGAGGCACTGCAATCTCTGGTAGAACGCTATGGTTGCATCGCTGGTTATCCAGATGGCAGCTACAGAGGTAATCGTGCTATGACACGATACGAATTTGCAGTAGGATTGAATGCCTGTATCAATCGCATAAACGCACGGATTGCAGCAGGAACGGACGCCACGATTACCAAAGAAGAGTTAGCAACGCTCCAAAAGCTACAAGAAGAATTTGTACTTGAATTAACAACATTACGCGGTCGAGTAGATGCGCTAGAGGCACGTACAACAGAACTAGAAGCGAACCAGTTTTCAACGACGACTAAGCTAAATGCAGAAATTATCGTAGCGGTAACAGACACGTTCGGCGATCGCGTTGGCGGTGGTGGCGATCGCACCAACACTATTGTTGCGGATCGGGCGCGATTAAATCTCGAAACTAGCTTCACAGGTCGCGATCTGCTAAGAACCCGTTTGGAATTTGGCAACTTTGGCAACATTGCCGACCAGACGGGTACAAATATGACAGCCTTGAACTTTGAAGGCAACGACGATAACGATGTAACCATTCCGCACCTGCTTTATAGCACCCCGCTTACGTCTAATGTCGCCCTTACTTTCGGTACAGTTGGTGTTGGGTATCCGGATATTACGGATCTGCTCACTCCTCCAACCATTGCCAGTGATAGTTTGGGGATTCCCTCAAGATTTGGGCAATACAATCCCATTTACCGCCGGGGGGGTGGGGGTGCTGCTGTTAACTGGAAGATACGCGAAAACCTGATGTTAACTGTGGGTTATCTTGCAGGAGACTCTAATAACCCGCAGGAAAAAAATGGTTTATTCAACGGTTCGTACAATGCTTTGGCTCAGCTTGCCTATCGTGGTGAATCCGGTGCAATAGGCATTGCATATTCTCGTTCCTATGCACCCAGCGGTAAGGCCGATCTCACGGGAAGTACTGGTAGTTTTCTGGCTTCACAACCGTTTGGGGACAATATCGCTACATCCAGCGATTCTCTAGGCATACAAGGGTTTTATCGCTTTTCTCCCCAGTTTCAGGTTCATGGTTGGGGGGTTTATGCTCGCGCCCATGCGGAAATTTCTGGTATGAGCAGCCTTGCTAATGGTAGGGGTGGTAAGGAACTGCTCAACGTTGACAATGGCGATCGCTCGGATATTTTTTATGGAGCGATTGGTGTAAGTTTCCCTGATGTGGGAGGAAAAGGCAACTTACCAGGGATTTTGGTGGGTTTGCCAGCTCGCGTGACGAATAGCGATGTGCGTGACGAGCGCGATACCTCATATCATATTGAATCGTTCTATCGCTTCCAGGTGAATGACAACATCTCCATTACTCCAGCGTTTTGGGTGGTAATTAATCCTGAAAATGACAGTCGCAACGATACTCAATGGGTTGGATTGATTCGTACTGGCTTTAACTTCTGAACTAACTTCCTCGATAAAATTACAAAACTGTAATTAAGGCAAGGGGCAAGCTGTAATTTTGGCCCAGCTTAATTGAATCTATAGACACGTTTCGAGATTCAATCAAAGGAGAAAGCTTGTGATGAATACCCGCCAACTGTTAGCAGCGATCGCGATTCCTGTTGTAATTGGGACGTTTGGGTGTGTGGCTGCGAATCAGGCGATCGCTCAATCGTCTAACCGACTCGCACAAAACTCATCCCAGCCGCAGCAGGGACAAGAGGGACGCAGACATCGAGGGCCAGATTTTGCAGCCGCAGCTCAGAAATTAGGTATTTCCGAAGCCACGTTGAAAGAAGCACTGGGAGTACCAGCGAATCCTACACCAGGACAACGCCCGCCTCGTCCAGATTTTAAGGCGGCGGCGGCCAAACTCGGCATTACCGAACAACAACTTGTTGATGCGTTGGGAGTTCCGCTGCGTCGCCCGCGTCCAAATTTTGCAGCAGCAGCACAGAAACTAGGCGTGTCAGAAGCCGATTTGAAGACAGCCCTTGGGGTTCCGGCGAATCCACCGACTACGCCGCCAACACCAGGACAGCGCCCGCCCCGTCCCGATTTTAAGGCTGCGGCTGAAAAACTCGGCGTTACGGAAGAGCAACTGGTGAATGCGCTGGGAATTCCGCCCCGTCCTCCTCAAGATGGCAATCAACCAGAGGGAGATCGTCCTCCTCAGCAATAAGCTCGAATCAATTTAGCAACCCGTTCGTGGATGCGACCAAATTTTCAATAAGCCCTGGCGATTAGAAATCGCGGCTAAACAAACCAAGTCCGCCTGCGCGGACTTAAGACAAATCAAAGGTTTTAAAACCCGCGCAGGCGGGTTTTGTCTGTGTAGACGCGGTTTCAACCGCCCAGTTGAGAATGCTTAAGACAAATCAAAGGTTTTGAAACCAGCGTAGGCGGGTTTTGTCTGTGTAGACGCGGTTTCAACCGCCCAGGTAAGTTGCGATAATTCCATTAGAAGCAGATGAAATGAAAAAAGATCGCGTCAAAAAAATTCCAGCAGCCTCGATTTTTACCCGACGAGAGGTGCTTGGCTTTTTAGGGGGAACAGCGGCGGTATCGTTTATTGGATGCTGGCGCGGACAGTCGGCTTTAGGAGAACCGCCGGATAGGTCAAGTCAGACACCGACTCGGAGGGTGAAGCGAAGCGCGACGACTTCGTCGTTCGCTCAGACTCCTACTTGTGTGGTCAAACCACAGCAAACGGAAGGGCCATATTTTGTGGATGAGAAGCTTAACCGTTCTGATATCCGCTCAGATCCCTCCAACGGTGCGGTAAAGCAGGGAATACCGTTGCGTTTGGTTTTTCGTGTCTCTGGGATTGATGATAGATCCTGTACGCCTTTGAGGGGTGCAACTGTAGATGTTTGGCATTGCGACGCGCTGGGGGTGTATTCGGATGTTCGAGACTTCAACGGGGATACGCAAGGGCAAAAGTTCCTGCGCGGCTATCAGGTGACGGATGCAAATGGAACTGCGGAGTTTGTGACTATTTACCCTGGTTGGTATCCAGGTAGAACTGTTCACATTCACTTCAAGATTCGCACCGATTCTCCGTCGGGGCGTGGTTCTGAGTTTACATCGCAGCTTTACTTCGACGATGCTCTCACGGATCGAGTTCACGCGCAGTCTCCCTATGCGACTAAGGGACAGCGCACCCAGAGGAACGATGGAGACGGCATTTTCCAAGATGGCGGGGAAGAACTAATGCTACAGCTAACCCAGGATGCACAAGGCTACGTGGGTACGTTCGATATAGGGCTTCAGATGAGTTGAGCTAATGCATATTACTCAAGAGCGATCGCATTCTCCTCTCTCTTGCTCCCCCTTCTTGCTCCCCCCTTACCAAGGGGGGTTGGGGGGGTTAACCTGGGAAAACACTTATAACGACTGACCATCTATAAAAACAGGGTGCAGCAATGACCAAACTCTATAACAGAACATCCGAAAAAGCGAAACGGCAACAGCTTCGTAAGAACATGACAAAAGCTGAATTTATTATTTGGCAAAAACTCAAGGGTAAGCAAATTGAAGGATGTAATACCATTTCACTTTAAATGTGATACACATAGTTGAGGAAGTGTTATCTTGAAATCTGTCCATGTCAGGTGTAGTAAAAATTAACATTACGGAAGACGCTGAAACTCTTCAGC
>NZ_JACJON010000045.1 GCF_014695585.1 Microcoleus sp. FACHB-831
TCTCGCTCAAAGTTCCCGTCTAAAAAGCCATTTCATAGGGGAACTGGAACTCAATGTGAACATCTTAACTTCTCCATTCTCAACACTGCTTAGAGCTTAACCGAGAAGTATTGTAAAGAATCCCTCAATTGCCCAACGGCGTTTTCCCCACCAAGTGATGGTACTGCCCTTGAGGGGACGAGTAGAGAGGACAAATCGTTTCTCCAATTTGCCATCTCGTTTGAGGTACAACCAGGAAAGCGTAACCGGGAACAACAAACCATCTAGCTGTATCTGTTGTCCCCGCTTGCATAGTTGGCGAACTTGGCGACCATCGGTTAGTTTGCGGTCACAGCGCACCCCAACAATGGCGGCATAACGACGCTTGCGTACCCCCTTGAGGAAGTCCACGCTACCGAACCCAGTATCGGCGAGGATGATCACCCGGAATGCCTTAGTTAGCTGATTGGGCAGAGTATCAATCAAGCGCAATGCGAGTTGGGCTGGGCTTGGGGTGTCTTTACCACGCCAAACTCGAAACCCCCAAGGCGTGCGAAACTCGCCGACCACTAAGTAAAGCACCACCAAATGCAATCCCCGTTTACCATTGAGTACATGAATCAAGTGTTGGAAATTTTTGAACTTCCCGCATTTGTCTAGTGTTGTCAGGTCAATAATCACCTGTAGCCAAGGTCTTCGTCCTTTTGTCGTATAGCTCAGAAGTCGCTGTAGCATCTGATGGCGTACCGTGCGAATTACCCGTCTAGTTGACCAACGATTCTCATTCAAAAAACGGCTGAGGGCACTAGGGGACTTGGCTTGGCTGTACTCAGGTAAAGGCTTACCCTCCGCTTGCAGGAATAACCCCAACATCGCTTGCAGGTTATCTCGTTGGTATGCCGTCGGCATTAAGCTCAGGAGACTGTAGACTAGCGTTTGGGCGTGTACAAGAATGGTGTTCACTGTTCTTGCTGATATCTGTATTACTTCACGCCCTTTTTTCTCATCAACTGGTACCCACCACAAGCCGAGCATTTGTACTGGTGCAAGATGTCAGTATACCAGTCGCGCGATCGCCCGTCCTATTAGAGCTGTAACTCATGTAGCTCAACGCGCAACTCAAGAATCTAACTTCGACCTGCAAGCACCTGTCAGCAGCGAAGATGAAGTTGGCGCTTTAACCGCTTCCCTCAACCTGCTTATACTCAAAGTAAGCCAGCTTTTAGAAGAACAAAAAGCCGAAGCACAAGCAACTTTAATGCAGAGCGAGAAAATGTCTAGCCTCGGACGCATGATGGCTGGAGTTGCTCATGAAATCAACAATCCCGTCAACTTCATCTATGGCAATACAATTCATGCTAGCGAGTATATTAAGGAACTTTTAGAACTGCTGGAAACTTACCAATGCCAGGTCCCTAATCCTCCCCAAGCAGTTACAGATATAGCAGAAGAGATTGATATTGAATTTCTTAAAGAAGATTTGCCTAAACTATTAGATTCGATGAAGTTTGGAGCAGAACGTGCTAAGGCAATTGTTTTAAGCTTAAAAGATTTTTCTCGCCTGGATGAGGTAACTCCTAACTTGGTGGATCTGCACGGTTGTATCGACAGTAGCCTGCTAATTCTCAACAGCCGTATTAAGAAGGGTATTAATGTCGTTCGTAGCTACGGTGACATCCCAGCCATTGAAGGATACGCAGGTTTGCTGTATCAGGTATTTATGAATTTGATGAGCAATGCAATTGATGCCATAGAGGAAACAAAAAACCCTATAAGCTCCGGATTGCTCGCTATCACGACACAACGCCTAGATCAGGATTGGGTTGTGGTGAGAATTGCCGATAGCGGTTCTGGTATTACATCGGAAAATCAGGCAAAGATATTTGATGCCTTTTTCACGACAAAGCCAAGAGGCGTTGGGACAGGCTTGGGTTTATCAATTAGCCATCAGATTATCGTAGAGAAACATGGCGGAAAGTTGAGCTGCCAATCTGAGGTTGGGGTAGGTACCAGCTTTGCGATCGCTCTTCCCATTAAACATACGCCCGTTGCACCAGTCGCCGCTTCCCAGCTAATTAGGCACTTAGCGTAAAAAATATAACTTTATGTAGTAGTCCGGGAAACCTGTGGCAGATTATGACTGAATATTCAGCATAGTTACTACGGAGTGCCAAGATTATGGGACTTTTTGACCAAATTATCAATGCCCTAGACAATCCGGCTCAGCAAGCCAATCCAGGACAGCTAGGCGGTATTCTGGACACGGTAGATCAAATGAGCGGTCGCTTTGGTGCAGATCCTACCACGATGCAATCAGCCTTGTCGGTTGTGGGTAGCGGCGTGCGCTCCGCTTTACAGCAAAAGCAAGCTACCGAGGGTAATGAGTACGCACAGGGGCTTGTCAATCAATTTGGTGGAACCAATCCAAATTCCCAAATTGTTGATATCCTCTTCTCTGGAGCTATGCAGAACCAACTTATTCAGCAAATTGTACAAAGAACGGGGATGGACCCAAGCATGATTCAAAATATGCTGCCATTCTTAGTTCCTATAGTGCTTAAGTTTCTGCAAGGTGGCGCTAATACTCAGAACCCCCAAAGTGGCAATCCTCTACTTAATAACTTTTTGGATGCTGATAACGATGGCGATGTCGATATGGGTGATGCAATGGGATTAGCCAGTCGCTTTCTAAATCGGTAGGCTAATTTACTTCTGAAGGGGTGGCTGAGAAATTAAACGTAGGGTGGGCAATGCCCACCAAAATTACTTCAACTATCACGTGTTTATTTACGCCCACCTGTTTAGACTTATCTTAATTAGTACGATGCCCTAGCAAAGCAGTAGGCGCAACAGGTTTAATAGTTGGATCAAATCCACCCAATTGATTAGTGCGAATTATCCATAAACTAGCGCCATTTCTCAGGAAAATACTGGTAATTTCATCTTGCGCCCTTCGAGGTAGCATCGTCCGCCAAGTTGTTGCAGATTTCAACAAAGTAGCCATTAATCCGTCAGGCGTGCGCGTTCCTGCCAAATTCCCAGTATTTTTCTTCCAGTCAGATCGGATAATCCCTAGCGGTGCTAGTTGTTTTTCGAGCGATCGCCCCAATTGTACCAACTTCTGAAAACGTAATTTTTGCGGATTGTTTGGATTGCGCCGAAACCACTCTTGAATACGAGGATTAGTCTGCACCGTTTCCTCTATTTTCTTGATTGTCACGTATAGCGCTTGGTTTGAGTCTTGTACGCAACTTGTAGATGGGGTAACTAATGCCGCGCCAGTACCATCACCAATCCTATACCGCGCCGTCATAATGTCCAATTGCTTTGTAAATTCGGCTATTGGCGACAACTTGATGCCATCAAAATCGTAATCTTCGCTAATAGCATCGAGTTTGACAATTACATCAGCAACAGGCCGATTTCCCAGCCAACCCCGTTGTAAATCTCCCATGTAGCTAGACCATTTAATTGCACCAGCAACAATTCCATCTGGATTGTGCGCGTAGACTTGCCGATACTCGATATCAAAGCGCAATTCATCGGTGAATTTATCGCGGACAACAGTGGCAATTCCATAGGAAAAATGCCCGGTAACTACTCCCAAGGGCGATGGTTCGGGTTTGTCTCCACCAATTCCACCGTAGCTGTGAATTACAAGGGCTTTATCTCCTTCGCGCCATTGGGATAAAGCATCGTTTCTCTGGTTGGCGTTTTGAGATAACAGAACAGTTTTAGCTGTTCCTTTTTGTTTTTCAGTATCTTTCCAAACTTCTTTATTGATGTAGTCAAGCGATTGTTTTAAACCAAAACGCACGTCATCCGGTTCGATCCTCATGATGGCGCGTGGTTCTATTGCTTGTGCAACAAAAACACCTTCAGTATCTTTTGCACCATAGATGTACCAACCATATGGATTGAGGGGAGATTTTTCTATAGCGCGATTTGTAGCACGATGAATGCCAACTCTGTCAGCCGTTACTTGGGGAATGCGAATAATTTCTTCGAGTCCATCGAAGTTTTTGGAGTTTTTATTATAGTGGCGAATTAGGAAGCGATCGCTATTACTATCTTTACTTTCTACAACCGTCACTAAGGCATAAAATCTTCCGGTTATTTGTACTGGTGTTTTGCTAATAACCAGCGAAGTACGATTTGCTTCGCCGCCTGAAACCACTACTGGTTCTGGCAGCATAACTATAACATCGTCTTCCGTTCTTGCCCCAGCCAGCGATTTTAAGGGGCCAACACTTTTAATGTTGTTCAACCTGTCGGGATGCAGATTATTTTGTTTTTTACTATCTTCCGTCTCTTTTGTAAAGCTAATATCTCGCGTTACAGCCTGGACATATTGCTGCGCTTCTGGGGTGGGACTCCACTGTAAATTTACAATTTTTCCCACTAAATTTTGATGGGCGCTATCAGCATTATGAACTTCAAATAAAACTAAATCGTCCGTTCCTAGTTGTTCTATAGGCGGTAATATCAGGCGTCCCGTCCACTGACTAACGGGTTGATAAAGACTGGATGATACAGTTTGCTTGGCTGGGTAATAACTCGGTTGATTTAATATATTTTTGATATAAAGATTATAGTTAGAATCGTTGATTATGGTATAGTTTGTACGAGTCTGAAAATAAAGCGTAATACCTATAACTAAAAGAAAAGTCAGCAGGCTAAGACTCAGAATAAAAAAAAACTTGCGTAACCATTTAAGTTTTGACAAATGCATAGAAGGTAATACTAAGTTTTACAGTTAAACTTAGAAGCAACAGGCAAAACGAATTATGAATTACGAATTTATTCGTAATTCATAATTCATAATCTTGTTACCAGCGAGCTTGCGGCCCAGCCCAGACGTTGTTTACCCGTTGACCAAAGACTGCTGGTTTATCCTCGGTTGCGGCTATTGTTTGGCCATTTATATCAACAGCCCAGAGGGGCCAATTTTCCTCACCCAGTTCGCCAGCCCGAAAGAGAACGCGACCAGGATTGGTGCGACTCCAGCCTAGCAAAACGGCGGTACTGTATTGAGAGCGGTCAGGCGCAACAGTGCTAGTGCGGTTTAGCTTGCGATCCCAAATAACCGCATAGTCAGAAGCATCTGACGTGCTAAACAAACCTTCAAATTGACGTGCGAGGATGCGATCGCCATCAGGCGACCAAGAGATAGGAATCAATATAGCAATCGTTCCTGGCATATCGGCTTCTTCGTTAGCAGCAAGAGGATTGTCAGCCAGGGGAGAAGATGCCGTAATCGTCCGCAAATCGCCAGTCTTCAGATTTTCCAGAAACATCACGCTGGTAACGCGGCTGCGGTACAGTTCTGGCTGCACATCCATCTGAATCCGGGTGTAAGCAGCATACTGACCATCTGGAGAAACTAACGACTGACTGCGATAGTAGCGCAACCCGGAAGCACCCTTGGCGGTAACTTCAGCGTGGGTTGTCATCACCCAATTCCAAGGGATGGGATGGGGGCTATCGAGGGGGTCAATCTGTACCAGTTGTTGAGTCATGTCGGGGGCAGCGGATTGCACTTCCTTTGAGGACTGGGCAAATGGCACGGTCGCTGGGCGTGCGACCCTAGACACTTTATTAGTGTCAGCTATGGCAGATAATTTGGGAGCCATCAGCAGCGGTGCCGCTAATAGGGGGAGGTATGCTCGGAGGCAAGACCATCTACTGCGGGGTTTGGGTTTGGACATTGATTCGGGGTTAGCTCGTGAAAACGGCGTTTTTTGTGTGAGGAGCAACGCCCCAAGAACAGTGCTATGTTCTTTATTCTATGTACAACAATTAACAATCCATAAATTGCATAATTTACTAAAGTTTTCATAGAGTTTACACCAAGGCTGAGCAATCCTTTGCTAAATTTTCAAGGATGTTAATGGCTCGTACCCGTCCACAGGGGATGAGCAAGTGGTAGTTTGTCTTTAAGAATTTTTTTAGGGTGGGGATGAACTTGGGGAACACAGTAATAAAATCTGCGCCAACCGTCACGAGGACGTACCGCAGGGAATCTATCAACCGCCGTCCTTGGTTGGTGATTTTGCTCTATCAATTGCTACTGCTGGGCATTGGCGGTAGTTTTGCATGGCTTTTGGGCATGATCTTGGTGAACTTCTATCCCAATCGCAACCCAGAGGTGCCTCTAGTGGTGAAAGTTTTGGAAGGGTTAAAAACTCGAACGCCAACTGATGCTTCGCCCAGTCCCAGTTCTTCGCCTGCTAGCTCAACTGCTGCTGATGTTGCTAAGGGAGGGGTACAAGGGGGGTTAGGACAGACGCAGCGGCAGCAATTACAAACCCAATTGCAACAATTGCAGGCGCAAATGAAGTTGGTGCGCGATCGCACGAGTTCCATAGAAATGGCTCTGGGCAAAAGTCGCGATAAGGAACCTGTAGAAACAAGATTGCAAGCCATTTCGGAACAACTCCAAGCCCCCCCTGCTACGCCTCAAAGTCAGGTCAACGCCAATGCCAATCAAGTATCTGCCTCATCCCCGCCGCTGTTTCAAGGTGAATCCTTAAAGGTCACTCTGCCCAGCGACGTGTTGTTTAAAGACAACTACAGTGTTATGCGTCCCCAAGCGGGCTTAATTTTAGACAAAGTAATCGCCGACTTGGACAAGTACCAGAAAGCGACAATCCGTATTGCTGTCCATACCGATGACGCTGGTGATGTCCAGGACAATCGAGAATTGTCATTTCAACGCGCCAGAGCAATCGATCAGTATATATCTCGTACTTTGAGCAAACAGCATCACTCGATACTTGTTGGCTACGGAGAAAGCCGTCCATTGGTTGAGAATATCTCCATTGTCAACCGTCAACGCAACCGCCGAGTTGAAATTGCAATTTATTCCAATTAGGCTGGTTTACATGGTTTAACGGTTCGCGGTTCATCGCCTATTTGCAAGGAACAATAAACCGTTAAACCATCTGGCAGTGAAGGCGGAGAGTCAGTGGGACTTTTTATTAGGACTTTTCAGCCCGTGCTAGTATTTTTTCCATGTCGGCTAGGCCGATAGCGCCTGTGAAAGCCTCGCCGTTCATTACAAAGAAAGGCGTACCTTCAATACCCAAAGCAGTTGCCAGTTGTACATCCTGTCCGATTGCAGCATTGGCAGCATCGCTGGCGCGATCGCTGTTAAACTGCTCCAGATCCAGAGTTAGGTTTTGGGCGATCGCAACATACAACTCTTCACCTAACTTATCTTGCTGGGTAAATAGCTCGTCGTGAAACTCCCAGAATTTGCCCTGTTTGCCCGCCGCCCAAGCAGCTTTAGCAGCAGGTAAGGCTTGAGCATGAATTGCAGCCAAGGGGTAATGTTTAAATACCAACTTGACTTCATCCTGGTGATTGGCAACGAACTGTTTTAGAGTTTTATGAGCTTGGGCACAATAGGGGCATTGAAAGTCTGAAAACTCTACCAGCACAACCTTTGACTCTGGTGCGCCAGTAGTAGCAGACTCCCCAATAACTGTTTGGGGATTGGTTTTCAACTGCTGCAAAAATGCCTGCTGTGCTTGGCTTAACTGCTGTTGTTGTTGCTGTTGGTATGCCTGGACAGACTCTAGAATCGCTTCCGGGTGTTCGCGAAGAATCTGCAAAACTTGTTCTTCCAAGCGCGGACTGATGCGGCTTGCGGCGAAGGCGGGAAGCGACCAGCCGGACAATACTAGACACAATAGCAACGCTGTTGCTATTCGCAATGGTTTCTGGGCAGCGCTTAGGAAGCGGGTAGAAGCGATCGCCCAAAATGAAAATCGACGCATAAACGATCTCACAACTTACTGACACGATCCAGTATGCTCGACATATCGAATAACTGAACACAGCTATAGGGGCGATCGCTCTTTATAAGCAGTTGCGTTTTCAAGGCTAAATTTCTTAATTTGAAAATTAGCCTTGAGGGTAATATTCTTCCTAAAGCGCACCTTATATTTACTTAAATCGTTGTGCGATCGCGAACTTTTGTTGCAGGATGGACGCTGGCACTAAATCCCGCAGAATTGAGCGCTTCTACAGCACGTTTGTGGTTTTGCACCCAAAAAGCTTTGCCTAATTTCACAAAGGCAGTTTGATTTTTACCTACCACAACTGCTATTACCGGAACTTTTGCCTTATTGCGATCGCCTGAGTATTCTTTCAAGATACTCCGCAAATTATCGAGTCCGCGTTCTTCATTTACTCGCTGCGGTGTCAGTTGTATTCTCACCTCATAATCGGCATCAATTGGTACGTTATCTTCATCATTGTTGTCCGAGTATGTTGGAAAATTAGTTTCCTGTTCTTCTACTGGGGGCGATGTTGTTTCTGCCACCAACTGTTCTACTGGAATTGGCTGAATGTCTTCAACAATTATCTGAGTTCGCTCGTCTTGCTTGTCTACTTTCCCTTTAATAATTAAAGGCGTGTCTGTCACTAGGGATGAATTTAGAGCTTCATAAGTTCTGGGAAAGACTACACCTTCGGCTTTACCACTTAAGTCTTCCATCTGCAAAATCGCCATGCGATCGCCTTTTTTAGTCGTCACTTGCTTAACTTCTATTATCAGAGCGATCGCTGTTACTTTTGACTTATCACGCTGTTCGTTTAGCTGGCTGATAGTAATAGGAGCAGGCTCCATTCCAGCAGCTACTTTTTCTATCGATTTGAGAGGGTGTTCGGAAACATAGAAGCCTAGCAATTCTTTTTCCATTTGCAGCTTTTCTGCTGTTGAAAAATCTGCTACTAAGGGCAGTTTGGGAGCCGGACTTCTTACCTCTGCCAGGTCAAAAAGCGTGGGCTGATCCGAAGCTTTTTTGCTTTTCTGCGCCCAACTTGTAACTAAAGGTAGGTGCTCAACTAATTGCTTGCGGTTTTTCTCGATACTATCGAAAGCTCCGCATTTTATAAGCGCTTCTAAGGCGCGGCTGTTGACGCTGTGGAGGTTAATGCGATCGCACAAATCCGCCAGGGATGTAAATTTGCCTTCTTTATCCCTAGACTCCAAAATACAAGCGATCGCTCCCTCTCCCACATTTCGTACCGCCGACAACCCGAACACAATCTTGCCTTCCATCGGCGTAAAATCAACAAGCGAACGATTAATATCCGGCCCTTCCACCACAATTCCTATATTTTGAGCATTGGTGATGTACTTCTGCACCTTATCCGTATCGCCACTGTTAGCCGTCAGCAGCGCCGCCATGTATTCAACTTTATAATTTGCCTTTAAAAAAGCAGTTTGATAAGTGACATAAGCATAAGCCGTTGAATGGGATTTATTAAAACAATATTCAGCAAATTGCACCATCTGCTCAAACAATGCTTCAGCTATTTTTCTTGACACTCCATTTCTCGCCGCACCATCGATAAAAGTGTCGCGCTGCTTCTGCATTTCTTCGGCTTTCTTCTTGCCCATCGCTCTACGAAGTAGATCCGCTTGACCCAAAGAATATCCAGCCAAATCTTGAGCCATCTTCATAATTTGCTCTTGGTAGCAAAGTATTCCGTATGTTTCGTTAAGAATTGGCTCTAACAGTTCATGAGGATAATCTATGTTTTCTCGTCCGTGCTTGCGATCGATAAACTTAGGAATGAGTCCTGCATCTAATGGCCCCGGTCGATATAGTGCGAGAATTGAGGAAATGTCTTCTATATTTGAAGGCTTCAAGTCGCGTACTATTTGACGCATTCCCGAAGATTCTAGCTGGAAAATTCCTTCTAAGTCGCCATTTTCTAATACTTTATAAGTTTTTGCAACTTCATTGGGTTTATTCTTTATTTCGCCCTTGGCTAATATTTTATTAGCTCTTCTTTCCTGATCGGTCACATCATCGGGATTAATAGAAACATTCTGGTGTTCTTTAATTAAATCTATGGTCTTTTGGATAATCGTTAGATTCCTCAAACCCAAAAAGTCCATTTTCAACAAACCCAGTGATTCCAAATCTTCCATGAAATACTGAGTAATTACAGCACCTTCGTTATTCACTTGCAGCGGCACAATTTCATCCAGCGGTTCTGCCGAAATTACTACACCTGCGGCGTGAACCCCATAGGTTTTGTTAGTCCCCTCAATTCGCATTGCCATCTCAATCCAGCGGCGGACTGGAATACTACTTTCTTCACCGCTAGTAGGGTCTTTAATTTTAATTTCGCTGTTTTCGTAAGCGCTTTTAAATTCCGGTGACGGCGTATCATCGGAAATCATCACCTTGAGTTTTGTTGGCTTACCTCTGACAACGGGAATCAACTTCGCCATTTTGTCGGATTCCCCGTAGGGAATGTTCAACACGCGGGCGACATCTTTTAAGACAGCTTTAGAAGTCAGCTTGTTAAACGTAATAATTTGGGCTACGCGATCGCTACCATATTTATTGGTGACGTATTCAATTACTTTGTCTCGATTGTCAATACAGAAATCCGTGTCAATATCAGGCATTGACTTCCGTTCTGGGTTCAAAAATCGCTCGAATAGCAATCCGTGATGCACCGGGTCAATGTTAGTAATTTTTAGGGCGTAAGCAACAAGAGAACCCGCCGCAGAACCACGACCTGGCCCGACTGGAATATCGTTATCTCTGGCATATTTGATATAGTCCCAAACTACTAAAAAGTAGGTGGAAAATCCCATGCGCTGGATCATTTTTAGTTCGTAGTCCAGGCGCTCCCGATATACTGGCTCAAGTTCTGAGTAAGATCTGCATTTGAAGCGTTCTCGCAGTCCTTCCCTAGCAATTTCCTCTACATAGGTGTCGGCGGTATGATCTGGAGGAACGGGATAATTGGGGAGGCGTGGCTCGCCCATAATGTCGTATGATTTTACTTTATTAGCAACTTCTAGAGTGTTAGCGATCGCCTCCTCAATTACCTCATCTGGCAAGTGATCGCGAAATAGTTGCGCCATCTCTTTTTCTGACTTAAGATACTCCGTCCCGCTGTAGCGCAGGCGCTTATCTTCTGTAATTAATTTGTTTGTATTTATACACAGCAGCGCATCGTGGGCTTCTACGTCGTAGCAAGAAATGTAGTGGGAGTCATTTGTTGCAACAATTTTAATGTCAAGTTCCCTGGCAATCTTAACAATTTCTACGTTAACAACTCTGTCTTCCCACTGACCGTGATCTTGAATTTCTAGATAGTAATCTTCGCCCAATAAATCTTTGTACCACAGCGCTACCTTCCGCGCTTCGTCTAACTTTCCTTGTAAAATATTTTGTGGTATTTCTCCAGCCATACAGCCGCTGGTGACAATTAACCCTTCATGGTATTGTTCTAATAGTTCTTTATTAATACAAGGACGGGAAAATATACCTTTCCCCTGTCTACCTTTTAAGTGGGAAATAGTAGTTAATTTGACTAAATTTTTGTAGCCTTTGGTATTTTTAGCTAGAACGATTTGGTGATATTTGCGGCGACGCTCTTGTTTATCAATTTCGCCGTTGATGATATACATTTCATTGCCGATAATCGGCTTAATATTTTTAGTACGACAGACTTTTATTAACTCGATTGCGCCGTACATAACGCCGTGATCTGTAAGAGCGATCGCGGGCATTCCTAATTCTACAGCTCGCGCCACCAACTGCGGTAGTTGACTGGCACCATCGAGCAAACTGTAATCGCTATGAATGTGCAAACCAACAAAAGACATGGCTGTTTCACTAAACTGGTAGGATTGACATTATACTAGCGTATTACACGCCTGAGCTTATTTCCTTTTTATTTTAATTAACACGCTTGCCAAACCGCAAAAGTTGCCCTAATAATAAATAAATCCACTTAAACGTAGGGTTGGTATTACCGGACTGCAACTAGAATTAATGAGTTTTATCTTACTTTGTAAGTATATTCAGTTAAATCTGTAAAGAAAAGAGAGAAATCTGACTCTAAACGCTCATAGTTAGCCCTTAAATCTTCTGTCGCATCGCCTAAACTATTTTCTCTTTTTAATCTCAACGATATTCTTTTAAGCGCGTTGCCGATTCCTTGAATATCAGCATAAGACATCAATACATTATTGCCAATTATCCTGGGAAGGATTTCTATAAGCGACGGTGGAAGTAGGTGGTGATTATCCTGTAATATAGCATACACATTTGCTGCAAATTCATTGAGCGGTATAGATGAATATGTTGACCAGTTCTTCGCTAAAAAATGATCGTAAAAAACGTCGATAATAATTCCAGCATAACGTTTATTAATATTACTAATTAATTTTTTGCTTTCACGCACAACAGCATGAGAGTCAGTATAAGCATCAACTTGTCTATGTAGTTGTATGCCTTTTTTTATTGCCATTGGATAGATGTTAAAAGCTGCTTGGCCTTTTACAAAATCCCCTAACAAATTACCAAGAATTGATTCGGGTGAATTGTCGGCTAGATATAAATGCGCCAGGTAATTCATATGTATATATAAAATCAAGTTTGATAATTGTTCATTGCTCATTGAGTAGGGCAAACATTAATGAGCAATGAACAATAAATCGCTAGTTAACCCAGTTGCGGTGCGCGTAGATGCCAGCTAGTAGATTGCTCGTAAGCATAAGCCACCTGCAAAAGCTGATCTTCTCGCAAGACATTGCCAATCAACTGCATACCAATCGGTAATCCCTTTTCATCAAACCCACAAGGCAAACTTAATGCAGGCAAACCAGCCAAATTAACTGGAATTGTCATTAAGTCGGAGAGATACATACTTAAGGGGTCATCTGTTTTTTCCCCAGCTTTGAATGCAGTTGTCGGCGCAGTAGGACACACTAAAACATCAACTTTTTCAAAAGCGTCCTCAAAGTCTTTCTTAATCAAAGTGCGGACTTTTTGCGCTTTTAGATAGTAAGCGTCATAGTAGCCAGCAGATAGCGCATAAGTCCCCAGCATGATCCGGCGCTTGACTTCTTGACCAAACCCAGTGGAGCGAGTTTGGGTGTACATGGATAGAAGATTGTCGGGATCGGGAGCGCGGAAGCCATACTTAACGCCATCGTAACGGGCGAGATTGGCCGACGCCTCAGAGGGGGCGATAATGTAGTATGTGGGCAAGCCGTAGCGGAAGCGGGGACAGGAAATGACGTGGATTTCGGCTCCCAACTGTTGCAGCAAGTCGATCGCTTTGGTGACAGCTTTTTCAACTACAGCGTCTAAGCCTGCGCCAAAGGTTTCTTTAATAACGCCTATTCTGAGGATACCTCTGGCGCGAAAGTTGGGTTTGAGTAATTTGGAGTAGTCGGGGATTTGGACGTTTAGGCTGGTGGAGTCTTTGGGGTCATAACCAGCGATCGCGCCGAGCAAAATTGCCGCATCATCTACAGTGCGACCAAATGGCCCAATTTGATCCAACGAAGAAGCATAAGCCACTAGGCCATAACGCGAAACCAGCCCGTAGGTTGGTTTCAACCCCACGATGCCGCACAAAGACGCTGGTTGGCGAATAGAGCCTCCCGTGTCGGAACCGATAGCTACAACACACTCCCTCGCCGCCACAGCCGCCGCTGAGCCGCCAGAGGAACCACCAGGGACTCGCTCCAAATCCCAAGGATTTGCCGTAACTTGATAGGCAGAAGTTTCCGTAGAACTGCCCATCGCGAACTCATCCATGTTGGTTTTGCCCACCATCACCGCACCAGACTGGGCGAGTTTTTGCGTAACGGTTGATTCGTAGGGTGGGATGAAATTTTCCAAAATCCGGGAGCCGCAAGTCGTGCGAATCCCCTCAGTACACATATTGTCCTTGATGGCGATGGGAATGCCAGCCAGCAGCCCAATTTCTTCACCAGCGGCGATTTTGGCATCCACCGCTTTTGCCTGTTCTAAGGCTTTATCGGCTGTTACGCACAAAAAGCTGTGCAATTTAGGCTCTAGGTTTTGGATGCGCTCTAAAGCTTCTTTGGTGATTTCTACAGCCGAGCGATCTTTGCGGATGAGTTGTCTGTGCAACTCGCGGATGGATGCCATACAGCGCTACCTTTTCGTCTCACATTCCAGCCTTACATTATATGTTATGGGTTAAATACGGTGTCTTTAAAAGACTATTGGGCTATGCAACAATACGATTTTGGATTTTAAATTTTAGATTTTAGATTTTGCAAGCCGCGCCAGTAGCTCGTTTCAGAACTTAAAGCCTAGAATTTTAACCTAAATGGTGTAAAGCATTCTAGCTCTTGTCAGTAAGCGCCCGTTACCTATGCAGCGCCCATGCCCTTACCCAGAACATAAATCGCAATTTTGTCAAGCTTAATATTGTCGATGCTTGAGAGATGGCGATCGCTTGTCCCTATTTTGTAAACAACGCCAAAACTTTCATATTTCCGCAAACTGTTATGAACAATTAAGCAGAATAAAGTTAATATTCGCCTAAATCATAACAAAGTTATGATTTAGGCGGTGGATTAAACTGAGATTTCAATTCTTCCAATTCCAGCTCAATTTGGCTTTTGGCTTTTGAATTACTAGCAGAAGAACCTTGTGGCGAACTCGATTTCTGATTTCCACTTTTGGGTGGGGGGGGACTAAGAAACTGAGACGAAACCTCCGCTAACTCCGCATCAATTTCGGTTTTAGATTTAGCACCAGGTACTTTGATGTCTGGTGGATTTGGCGCTAATATAACAGTAGGTTTTGTTGGTGTTACTGGTGTTTGGCCGATGAATGTTGCTGTTTCATTCTGCACCCCATTCAATTCTTTTATAACTTCATCTGCGGATTGATAGCGTCTAATCGGGGCGCTTTGCAGCATTTTGTCTAGAATTCTGCCAAGCAAATCGCTAATGGGATTTTTCAAGAATTGCCGCCACACCCAGGCATCTTCGTTAAGATCGTAGAGATCTAAGGGTGACATCTGTGTTAATAAATGAATGCAGGTTACGCCTAAACTATAGATATCGCTGGCAAAAAGAGCTTTGCCTCTAACTTGCTCTGGTGCAACATATTCCGGGCTACCAATGCTCGTTCCCGTCTGGTTCATGGCGTTTCCGCTAGCAAATTTAGCAGCCCCAAAATCCACTAAAACAAGCTTGCGATCGCTCTCTCTCCTAATAATATTCTCAGGTTTAATATCCCGGTGAATCACCTGATGGCTGTGGACAAATTGCAGCACCAACAACATATCATTCAGCAGCGATTTTATCCGATCTTCGCTAAACGCACCATACTGCGACAATTCTTGTGCTAAATTTTGCCCATCGATAAATTCTTGCACCAAATATTGTCGATCGTCTTGCGTAAAATACGCTAGCAATTCCGGTATCTGGGGATGTGCGCCCAACTCATCCAGCCGCACAGCTTCTTGGTTAAATAGCTCAATTGCTTTCTGTACCGTGCTAGTCCCCTGCGCTTGCGGATAAAACTGTTTAATTACGCAGCGCGGTTTTGAGGGTTTATCTTCATCCACAGCCAGAAAAGTTCTGCCAAAACCACCCTGTCCGATGGGTTTGATAGCTTTGTAGCGCTCTCTAAGCACCAATTTTGTACCGCAAGTTAGGCAAAACTTCGTCCCATCAGGATTAACAGGATTTGGGCAATTAGGATTTAGGCAATAGCTCATAGGAAGTAATCAAGTATTAAGTACGAACTATGAAATATGAAATGTAATTTTTGAAATTTTTGCTGACACTCTTGCGGATAGTACCTTTTATCCAACTCGCACCAAATATTCTTTATTCTTTATAGTTGATCTCAAATCCGGATGATTAGCGATCGCCACACCCACGCCATCACGTTTTTGAGCTAACCCACTTCATTTCGCCGCCTGCTTGCTCTGAATTACACCCTGTCTGAAACCCAGCACTATCAAAATATTAGAAAGCGTCAAAAAAAATTCCGCTCCCCCGTGTAGCCAGTCTATATTTGCTAAAGACTCACCATAACTAACTTTGGCGTAAATTCCTGCTGGAATAGTGACGCCAACAAATACCAACGTCATATAAAATCCAATCAGCGCTAAACGCGGCATCTGTCCAGAGCGACTGATAAACCACAAAAAACCCAAGTAGGGAAATAGGGATAGGGCGAAGAGGGCTTCTTTAGATATCATTGTTGTGGTTCTGAATAAGTAGAGATACTCGGCTTGCTATCAGTAGTAGTGGTTTTTGTTCGCCAAATCCACCAAGCAGCTGCCCAAAGTGTAAAGTTACCAACTAAAGTCATCCCAGCTTGCAAGTTGACAAGCCATTCTAAAGATTCGGGGTTATCAAAATAGTGCCAAGTACAGGCACACATAGCACTGACTAAGGCTGGTAGCATCGCCAAAGATAAAGCTCGCCAAGCCCGGTTGCGGCTAACTTCACCGTAAGTCCAGATCAACCAAATGGCAACAATCCACTCGATGACGCTGGAGATGTGAATAATCCAAGTGGGAATAGATAAAGCGTGCATTAATCAATTTTAGATTTTAGATTTCGCCCCGTTGGAGTTTCTCAACCCCTAGTGCAAGATACCAGGATGATGGTCTTACCTGCTACAGCGGTTCTCATTCCTATAGAGTAATTTTGATCGAGGCTGGTGTGTATTAGTCCGTCTGAGGAATTTAAATAGACTGAGAGCTGGCTGATTTTGGTATCCTACCAAAATCCCAATCTAAAATCTAAAATCCCAAATGACGAGGGCGGTATTGTGCGGTTATTACGGTCAAGGCAATGCAGGCGATGAGGCATTGCTGGCATCGCTGTTACAAATGTTACCAAATCATATAAAGCCGCTGGTACTTTCTGGCAATCCAGATTGGACGCACAAGCGCTATGGTGTCGAAAGCTGCGATCGCAAGTCTTTCTTCCAAGTCCTAAGCGCACTCCGCAAGTCAGATTCATTTATCTGGGGTGGCGGTAGTCTCATACAAGACGCCACCAGTGCTGCCAGTCCCATATACTATGCCGGATTGATGGGCTTGGCACAGCAGCAAGGCTTAAAAACTATTGCCTGGGCGCAGGGTATTGGCCCGCTGAAACGCCCGTTGACTCGCTCTTTAGCAAAAAGAACCTTCACGGGTTGCGAGGCCATCAGCGTCCGCGATCGCGCTTCTGCGGCGTTGCTCCAAGAGTGGCACCTTTCTTGTACCTTAGCCCCCGACCCCGTTTGGGCATTGGACGCATCACCAGTTAAAGGATTGTGGGATTTACCCGCCCCTAGAGTAGCCGTTACCTTACGCGAACATCCGCAACTAACCCCAGAACGGCTAGAAACCCTGACCCAGGCTCTAGTTGACTTTCAAAAAGCTACCAATACTTGCATATTACTCGTCCCCTTCCAAGCATCCAAAGATTTGGCGATCGCTCAGTCAATTCAACCCCGCCTACCCGGTTCCAGTCATATTTTCTCTCTAGAAGATCCTAGAGAATTAAAAGGCTTGTTTCAGGGCGTCGAAATGGCTATCGGGATGCGCTTCCACAGCCTGATTATGGCAGCTTCACAAGAATGCCGATGCTTTGCCCTAAGTTACGACCCCAAGGTTAACGCCCTCATGCAGGAATTGAATATGCCTGGATGGGATTTAAGCCAATTGCCAGACGATTGCAATACTATCAGCCAGACTTGGTTGGAACACTACGCCAATGGCGACCCACTTAATCCTCACCAAATTCAGTCATTAGCAGACAGGGCGCTGATGCATCGAGATGTACTGGTGCAAGTATTATCTTAATAGTCAGCGGCATTTTATATTTTAGTCAGCGATCGCTACCCTTCCCGCCATGCGGCGAACCTGACCGTCAATGCATTCTACGACCTAACCAAAATTACATCCTGTTGATGGTTTAATTCTGGTACATTCTGTATAACTCAAAATTTGTTGTAAGCTGTTAAACATTTAATTTGCCCCCGCACTGCCCAAAAGTCTTGAAATGCATAGCTTTTATTTCTTTTGTATGAGTGCCTGTCTTGCCCCAAGATCCGGGGAAGCAAAGCTACACCCGGATTTGGGGCGCTTTTAACTTTTGACTTGCTTATGACGAGTTTTGTAGATGATTTTAAATTAGGTGATGTTGGGCAAGGTGGGTGGTCAAAACTGCTGTAAAAACTTGAGATTTAGCACAAATCCTAGAACCACACCGACCATTAACCCGCGCAAAGTTAAGAATAAACCGAGGATTCCTAAATCTCTGAGATTGAGCAATGAGTGAAGCTGATAGCACCCAAGAAAATAACCAGTCCCAGCCTCTACCTGACGCATCTGATTTGATTGAGTCCATACTCGCTGCGGCTATGGATGCGACAGAACAGGATTTGATTGATGCGGCGATCGCATCAGAAAACTTACAAGTGTCAGATCCCACAGAACCGAAAACTATTGAAACCATTGTCGTTGATTTCACAAAGGCAACGGAAAACAACACCAGCGATGCGATCGCCGCAGACAACTTAAAAGTTTCAGATGAAACAGTTGCAGATCCTAATACCGAAGAAATTAGATCTGAAGCTAGGCAGATAGTCAACGATGTTGGGCCACCTGACTTAGAGGATACAGGCCAAAATTGGGAGCCAGATCGGACAAGAGAATTTGCAGGAGCTATTTCTGCGGATGTCGCAGATAGCGCCAGTTCAGCCGCAGACAGTAACAACTTAGTTGCAACAAATGAAGCGACAGTTCATCTTCCAGCATCAGAGGCGGATTGGTTAGCACTGATACAAAAGTTGCGATCGCGCAATCGCGGCTTGCTTAACCGAGTGAATCAACTGGAGAAAGGATTAGAAGAGTGCCAAGAAGTAATAGAGTCGCACAGACAGAGAGCGCGATCGCAAGAAACAATAATCCTTGAACAAACTTCGGAACTCGATACCGCTCAAGAGCAATTGTCTAGGACGTTCCGCGAGTTGGAACTGTCCCATCAAGTCGCCCAGCGCCAGCAAATTTTGATCGAAACTTTAACAGAGCAGCTCGAAAGCAGCCAAGAACGCATAGCTCAAATGGAACGGGAATGCGCTTACACGGCTCAGCGCTGCAACGACCAAACCCACGCTTTGCTGCAAAGCGAAACGACAGTACGCGAGTTGCGCGATCGCTTGCAACGCCAACAACGCCACACCCTGCAATTTAAAACAGCGCTAGAAAAATGTCTGGAAATGCCTGCGATAAACTCTGACGGCAATCCTGAGATAGCTGGTTCTCCTGGTCAAAGCTTATCGCAGCGCCGCTATATACAAAATATGCTGGCAGCCAAGGCTCTAATACCTAAAGCGCAGCCAATTCGACCTTGGTCAGCACAACCGTCAGCTTCTTCGGAAGATAACGATCTTGAAGATTCCACCTGGACTAACTCACAGGAACCAGAACCTGATTATGGGGATAGCTCTGGCGAATTGGATTGGATAGACGCAGTATTAGATGCTGAAGATCGGCCAACAGACCAAAAAGCAGAAGAAGTAGATAGTGAGTTGCTTGCCGAACAGCCAGAGCTAGCGACTATATTTCAAATGATTGACGACTTGAACGAGGATTTGCCTCTCACACCAGCCACAGAGAGGAGCAATGCCTTCTCAATAAGTAGCGATAGTGAAACTATACCAAGCAGCGATCGCACTTTTGAGTCGTATGTGAATCAGGCTGAAGATGTTCCCCTGACAGTTAGCACCCAGCCGGAGGGCGTAGGTTCAGCGCAAGATTTAGACGCAGATTCAGAAAGCGATCGCGAACCTAGCTCTTATACTCAAGAAATCCTCTCCCAACCCAACTGGCCTTCACCAGTACTTTATCCGCAGCGCCCCTCTAAAGGTCTGAAGTCGCTAGCTGCTGTAGAATTACCCACCTTTCCTAAAAAGAACGGCGGGTAATAAGTACAACAACTGAATTAAATCGTGTCATTTTGTAGGGTGGATTGACTAAGAAACCTACATGGACAAGGGTTTGATGGGGTCGGCTCGCGCTCTACCCATCCTCCAAATCATTAGGTCTTTACCCTTTTACCGACAAGTAGGGGTGGAATGTTAACCTCGCCCCCTGCCCCTATCCTGCAAGGATAGGGGTTGGGGCTGAGGTTCCATCGCAGGGATGGGGGGTGGGGTGTTTAGGTCGGTTTTATCCAAACCGTATTGGCCTAACTCCTGACGATTAAATGCTTTAGATCGATTTTTACTCTTGCCCGCTGTGAGAGCATAACTTACAGTCAGCAGCCAAAGCCATAGGGCTGGATACTTCTGCAACCCAGCCTCCAATCGGCCAATTACTCCAGGCAGCCAACCCCCCAGCACCCAGCGAGCCAAAGAAAAGCGCGTGAAGTTGAAGTAGCTGCCCAGCCAGCGCAGAATATCCTTCGCACCTGCCATCTCCCAGATCCAGAGTATTAAGGCAGGGTTTAGCCAAGCTGCCTTGAGCGCCAGTCTGTTGAATGTCAGCCATTCGATTCTGTCCTTGATAAAGGCGTCTGCCACTGGCAGGGGTTCCATCGCCAAGATACCAAAGAAGGTATTGAGCATGGCGTTAATCCGCTGAGGCGGTAAGTGGCGCCAAGTGGTAACCATCATGCCTTTGGAAAACAACCACGTAACTGAAACGTTGCTTTGATAGGCGCGAATTTGGTTTAAGTGGCGGGCAGCGAGGAGATTATGCTTGAGGGCGGTATCGAGGAGGTTAGTCAAGCGCGAGAGATTGCGAACTAGAGAACCAAATCCGGTGAAGACTAGGGGAGATTGGAGCGAGGCGGCATCGCCAATGGAGATAAGTCGGTCGAAAGCAACGGCGCGATCGCTATTTCCCACACTAAAATGACCTGGAATATATCCAAATGTTGGCTTTTTCCAAACCAGCTTTTCCATATCGCATCGGCGATACTCCGGCAGAATTGTGAAAAAGTCTTCGTACATCTCTAATAAAGAGCCGGGATTGTCTGGGTGTACCTGATGATAGTGGAACAAATAAATGGTGACTTCCTCGCCAGCGGCGGGGAATAACTCCCAAATCAGCTGGCGTCCCCGCGAAATATCCCCGTGACTGTTGAGAACGTCGCCGTAACGAGAATCCCACACCCCAGGCTCAAATCCGCTGGCAATTACAGCGCCCACTGTTGGGCAGACGCTATCGAAGGTGCGACCTCCATTCATCTGCCACGCAATGGGTGAAGCTGTTCCCATCGCATCCACTAACAAGCGCCCGCTTGCTTGTTTCTCAGATTTCGTTGGCAGGTGCTGCGTCTGAACGACTACTTGCTCTGGTTGAATATCAGCCCGGATAAACTCTGTCTCGTCCCAAATTTCTCCCCCAGCTGCCCGCAGTTTTTCCCCACACACTTGCAGGAGTTTTTCGGCATCTAACCCCACGTTGAGTACTGTTGGCGTGTGTAAAACTTTAGCTCTCAGGTTCGGTGGGTTGTTACCATCGAAGAATTTATGGAATCCGTCGATATATTCAGCGGCAATCAGGCTTTCAAATTCAGCGGGGGTAAATAAGCCCAAGTCAATTAAACTTTGAAACTCATCGCGGGAAATGTTCCACTCGCGATTCATTCGGCCAAAGGGCAACCGCTCTAATAGCAATACTCGATAGCCCATTTGCGCCATTACTGCGGCGTGGATGACGCCTAATGCTCCACCCACATAAATTAGGTCATACTCGGATTCTGGATTTGGCTCGTTCCCAGGGCTGCTGCTTTGATAATGGGATTTTGGATTACAAAATATTACCTGTTTGGGTTGCTGCGGATTGCGGACGCTTTCGCGCCAACGCTGCTCCCACCAATAGACTCGGTTAAGGTCGTATTCCCCGTTGGGCATTTTCTGGAAGAACCGCACTGTTTCCGGGTAATGGGGAGCTAGAGCCTCAAATATAGACTGCTCGGACAAATTAACTGCTGGTGGTGCTGGATATTGCAAAGGGAAGCGGTTTCTCAGGAGGTCGCTAAGCTGTTGCAGTATTTGTTTTTCATCAGGAACTGGCTTGTGGCTATAGCGGAAAACCTTGAGATATGTTGTTCGTTGCACCGACCAGACAAAGGCAGAAATTTCCGCATCCTCGTTATTGGCGATTTCCGGAATTGTCGCGGTAGGCGATGTAGCGGTGTGATTACTGTTGCTAGTGCCGCTAAATTGCAATTTGATGCCGTCTGGTGTTACAGTCTTCTCCCCTTGCTTTGGCAAAAATTCCTGTTGTAACCAGGTACGCACGGCTTCTATGTCGGGGGTTGGAACTTCTAAGTAAAGGATTTCTCTCATATTAATGATCTCGCTGCGGAATCTATTACCAAGGAAGACAGAGTAATTAAGGGTCAAAGTACGCTAAACTGCCGGATACTGATTGATTAAAATTCATTACACAACTTTACAAAAATCTCATTTTCTTTAAGGTAGGGGGTGCGGGGTTAACTAGCCATGAATTATCCCATTCCAGCAAGTTCTCAAGAAATTGTGGCGCTGCGCCAAAGACAAATCGATGAAGAGTTGGTCGCCGCAGCGATCGCAGGTGTAGTTCAGATTACTCGCTCCGAAGGTCGTTCTTTAGACGAGTTAACCGCTGAAGTGTTAGCAGATGATAGCCTGCTAGATCAGTCGCAAAGACGCTGGCTCAGCGACATCGTGGCTGAAGCTTGGAAAAGCCTGTCTTAGACACGGACGATAAGATAATGCCTTACAGCCGCCAGCGAATTATCTCAACTTTGCTGGAGTCTATGCGAGTAGCTTTCCGACACGCCCTCTCCAAGCGGTTGTTGGCGGTGCTGTTGACAATTCGCGCGGGCGGATTGTTGGTAGCGGGGCTAGCGTTATGGGGATTTGCTCAAATTGCCGACGAAGTATTAGAAAAAGAAAGTCAAGCATTTGACAGGGCAATTTTACTCGATCTTAGGCGGCTTCATACGCCTGTTCTAGATCGAGTAATGCCCTCAGTCACAGTGTTAGGGGAGCCAGTCATATTGCTAGGGGTAGGATTGAGCTTGGGAATTTGGCTGTTAATGCAGCGGCGGCGCGAACAAGCACTTACGCTGGCGATCGCAGCCGCAGGCGCAGGCGGCTTAAACTATTTACTCAAAGAACTATTCCGTAGATCGCGACCAGCCTTGTGGGAACGTATCGTTGATGTCAACCATTACAGCTTCCCCAGCGGTCATGCAATGGTTTCCCTAGTCGTCTACGGCGCGATTGGCTATCTGTTGGCAATTCACTTTCGTCGTTGGCGGCTATTAATTATTGCCAGCACTATTTTATTAGTTACAGCTATCGGCCTGAGTCGGCTTTATCTGGGCGTCCACTGGCCAACAGATGTCATAGCTGGCTATGCTGCTGGAATAGTGTGGCTGATGGCCTGTATTCTCAGCCTGGAAATTTGGCAGGAACATCGCCGTGCCCATCACACCAGAACGTATGCATCTGAAGAAGCGCGTCAAGAAACAAACCTACATAATTAGGTATGAGGCTCAAATTTTTTAACCACGCGCAGAACAAACAAACATAACAAAGCCCCGCTTAATCCAAGCTGCCACAACCCACAGCCAGCAGCAATCCCCAAAGCAGCAGAAACCCAAATAGCGGCAGCAGACGTGAGTCCGTGAATTTCTTCGGTACTGCGGTTCTGGGGGGGCGATCGCATAATTTCCCCAGCACCCAAAAACCCAACGCCAGCGGCAATCCCCTGCACCACTCGGCTGATAGTATCAGCAGTCTCAGCACTTTGATGGGTTGCCCCTAATTCGATAGGCACGAGAACAAATAGCGCAGCACCAAAGCTGACCAGCATATGAGTTCTTAAGCCAGCGGGTTTGTGCTTAAGTTGTCGTTCAAGCCCGACAATTGCCCCAAACAGCAACGCTAGGCAGAGTCTGAATATTAGGGATAACCAATCGTAAGCAGGCGGGGAATAAGGGAAGGGCAAGGAAGTTAATAAGAATGAAGGCTAAATTTAGTCTAGATTTGTAAGGATGGCGTAAGGTGGGCAGTGCCCACCCTACTGAATAACTAGGAGTTATTCGATGGGAGAAAACAGCTTTCTCTTTGCCGAGTATTTCCAGGCGATTCCCTCTGGATCTCGGCTGCGGCTCCATTCGGCGAAGTATGGCTCAAATCTGCGTTTGTGAATGGTGCTGGAATGAACTTCAAGCCGTCTGGCAAGTTCCGATTGAATGAGGAATTTTTTATCTGGCTTTTGGGTTGTTGCTAGTTTTGTTTGCTGGGACTGCTCGTTTTGTTGCTCATCCGAAGCGATCTCATCTTCTCCTTCTTCTGTCTCATCATCGGTAGAGTATTCCATCTCATCTACTCTGGCTGGTTCGCTCTCGTAAAATAAGCGACCTAGAGTGCTAGATGGTTCTTTTTGTTCTGTGCTTGGTGGTGTACTTTGTTCAAGCGTGCGAGCTGGCGTGCTATATGTTTTGCTCTCTTGTACGCTCGGCGATGTATTTTGTTCAAGCGTGCGAACTTGATTGCTAGATGCTTCGCTCTCCTCTAAACTGGGCGGCGTGCTTTCGTCAAATATGCTACCCAGAGTGCTAGAGGTTATAAAGTAATACGCTGAGGCTTGGTCTTCATAGTCTCGACGTTGAGCGCCAAATTCTTCAGCTTTAGTAGCCAAATAGCGCTGCGCCGCCAAGCCAGATATATTTGCCTTCATTGCCAAGTCAAGTGCTGTAACGCATCCCTGGTTTTCCTGAAGCAGCTTGTGGAAAAAAGGGTTAACTTGCTGGCTCCACTGTTGCCATTGATAGTGCTGCCAAACTCTCAAAATAGCGCCTACCAGGATCAGTGCCAAAAGCACAGGCCATGCTACAAAAAGAATACCGAACGCAAACGCTATTGGGAAAATCAGAACCAGACCAGCGCTGGCATTACTATCTATTGCTTTTCCAGCCATGTTGCTCAAGAGTGACTTTACTTAGGATCTTGATAACCCAAGATCGACTGCCATCATTGTTGTGACAGACACTCTTATATTTTCAAAGATTGCGATCGCATTTCATGTCAAAGATTCCAACGTCCGGGAAAATAACACGTACTTGGGGTGTTGAGATTGTTATACTGGCGTCTGAGAGCCGCTATTTGACAAAGATATATTTTTAGGAAATGCAGCCCACCGACCCTTCTAAATTTACTGATAAAGCTTGGGAAGCGATCGCTCAATCCCAAGATGTAGCACGTCGATTCAAAAATCAAATGTTAGAGGTAGAGCATTTAGCGATCGCTCTACTAGAACAACAAGATGGGCTGTTCTTACGCATTCTGGTTCGCGTTGGCCTTGACTCCGCTCGATTGCTCCAACAACTCGAAGGCTTCATTCGCAGCCAACCCAAGGTCTTTGCCCAACGTGGCGCTAAACCCTCTGATTCTTCCCAGCTTTTCCTGGGTCAAAGTTTAGAGGTCATGTTAGATGTGGCAGAATCAGCACGCACGGCATGGCAAGATGAGTTTATTGCCGTCGAACATCTCTTACTCGGTTTCACCGAAGATGAGCGCATCGGTCGCCGTTTGTTCAAAAGCTTCAACATCGACCGCCCCAAGCTAGAAGCAGCTATCAAGGAAGTCCGGGGTAAACAAAAAGTTACAGACCAAAATCCAGAAGCACGTTACGAAGCTCTGGAAAAATACGGTCGTGACTTAACAGAACAGGCAAAAGGTGGAAAGCTTGACCCCGTTATCGGACGCGATGAAGAAATACGCCGCGTGGTGCAGGTGCTATCGCGTCGCAGCAAAAACAACCCCGTACTGATTGGGGAGCCTGGAGTAGGAAAGACAGCGATCGCAGAAGGTCTTGCCCAGCGCATCATCAAGGGAGACGTGCCCGAATCGCTTAAAAACCGCCGCTTGATTAGCTTAGATATGGGCAGCCTCATCGCCGGGGCAAAATACCGGGGAGAATTTGAAGACCGACTCAGAGCTGTGATGAAGGAAGTCACCCAATCTGAAGGTCAGATTGTCCTGTTCATCGACGAATTGCACACGGTCGTCGGTGCTGGTGCTACCCAAGGCGCAATGGATGCGAGTAACTTGCTCAAACCCATGCTCGCACGGGGCGAACTGCGCTGCATTGGCGCAAGTACGCTCGACGAGTACCGCAAGCACATCGAAAAAGATGCCGCACTAGACCGCCGCTTTCAGCAGGTCTATGTAAATCAGCCCACTGTTGAAGATACGATTTCTATTTTAAGGGGGCTGAAAGAACGCTACGAAGTCCATCACGGCGTCACAATTACAGATGCCGCCCTAGTTGCAGCCGCGACACTTTCCAACCGCTACATCGCCGACAGGTTCCTGCCAGATAAAGCCATCGATTTGGTGGATGAGGCAGCGGCAATGTTGAAAATGGAGATAACTTCTAAACCTGCGGAATTAGAGACTATTGACAGGCGGCTGATGCAGCTAGAGATGGAAAAGTTATCCCTAGCAGCAGAAACCAATCGCGGATCGCGCGGTGGCGAGGCGGTATCGCCTTTGGCGAATCGCCTAGAACGCATCGAACAAGAAATTGCTGACTTGGGCGAAAAACAGCGCAGTTTAAGTTCTCAGTGGCAATCGGAAAAACAACTTCTGCAAGATATCAACACCGTCAAGGAAGAAGAAGACCAGATAAAGTTGCAGATCGAACAGGCTGAGAGGGCGTATGACCTGAATAAGGCGGCGCAGTTGAAGTACGGACGCTTAGAGACATTGCAGCGCGATCGCGAAGCTAAGGAAGCTAAGCTGTTAGAAATTCAAGCACGCGGTTCGGCTTTGTTGCGTGAAGAAGTACGAGAAGACGACATTGCCCAAATTGTCGCTAAGTGGACTGGTATCCCCGTCGATAGGCTGATGGAGTCGGAACGCCAGAAACTGCTACAGCTAGAATCTCACCTGCATCAACGGGTAATCGGTCAATCAGAAGCTGTTTCTGCTGTTTCTGCGGCCATTCGCCGCGCCAGGGCGGGGATGAAAGACCCCGGGCGCCCTATAGGTTCTTTCCTGTTTATGGGGCCAACTGGTGTAGGAAAAACCGAACTTGCCCGCGCCTTAGCCCAGTTTTTATTTGACAGCGATGACGCTTTAGTGCGGATCGATATGTCGGAATACATGGAAAAACACGCTGTATCCCGTCTAGTCGGTGCGCCTCCGGGGTATGTGGGTTACGAAGAAGGGGGCCAACTTTCCGAGGCAATTCGCCGCCGTCCTTACTCGGTAGTATTGCTCGACGAAGTGGAGAAGGCCCATAGGGATGTGTTTAATATTTTGCTGCAAGTACTGGATGATGGGCGGATTACAGATTCTCAGGGGAGGACTGTTGATTTCCGTAACACAGTTATTGTAATGACGAGTAATATTGGCAGCGATCATATTTTAGGTGTTGCTGGTGATGATTCGCAGTACGAATTGATGACGAAGCGGGTGACAGATGCGCTGCGATCGCATTTCCGTCCAGAATTTCTCAACCGCGTGGATGATAATATTATCTTCCACACTCTTAGTAAGTCTGAATTGAGATCGATTGTCGGCATTCAAATCAAGCGCATACAACAACTGTTAGGTGACCAAAAAATTAGTTTAGAACTCACTCCAGCCGCTCAAGATCACCTGGCGCAAGCAGGGTACGATCCTGTTTATGGGGCGCGTCCGTTGAAGCGGGCAATTCAGAGGGAAGTGGAAAACCCAATGGCCACAAAACTGTTGGAAAATACTTTTGTGGAGGGGGATGTAGTAGTAGTTGATTGCGCGAACCATGCCCTGACATTTACAAAAAAAACGCCGCTGAAACTGCCAGAAGCTCAAGCTGTTCTGTAAGGAGCGATCGCTTGTAGCTATGCCGACAATCTCTACGATTATTCCTGCTTACAATAGTGAAAAAACTATTCGGGAAACAATTGAGTCAGTCATAAATCAAAGTTTCTCAGACTTGGAAATAATCGTCATTAATGATGGTTCGCAAGACTCAACTCTAGAGATTGTATCGTGCATTTCAGAACCCCGGTTGAAAGTCTTTTCCTATGCCAATGCTGGCGTATCGGCGAGTCGCAACCGGGGGTTTTCTCATGCTACTGGCGAATATATTTCGTTTCTGGATGCAGACGATATCTGGACACCGGATAAATTAGAAGCGCAGTTAAAAGCTTTGCAAGAAAATCCTCAAGCAGGTGTCGCTTATAGCTGGACTAATTGGATTGACGAATCCGGGCGATTTTTACGTCCAGGTCTTCATATTGCGAGGACAGGGGATGTTTATAAAAATTTATTAGTAAAAGATTTTATAGAAAGTGGTTCTAATCCTTTAATTCGGCGACAAGCTTTAGTCGAAGTTGGTGGCTTTGATGAGTCGCTGATGAATACTGCCGATTGGGATATGTGGCTGCGGTTGGCAGCCCGTTATAATTTTGTAGCGGTGCCATCACCACAAATTCTATATAGGGTTGCTCCTAGTTCGATGTCTTCTAATGTTTGGCGTATTGAGGATGAAAGTTTAAAAATAATTGAAAAAGCTTTTGCTTCTGGGAATGAATCTTTACAGCCTCTTAAAAGAGAGATTTTGGCAAATCGTTATAAGTATCTTACCTTTAAAACTCTTGATGGAATTCCAGAAAGGCGTAGAGGCTTAGTAGCCGCTAGATTTCTTGGGAATGCGGTTAGAAACGATCCAGCTATGCTCCAAAACCCAGTAATTTTATTGATAGCTTTATTTAAAATTGCAGCAGTAACTCTACTACCATCTAAACAAGCTGAGGCATTGCTAAGGAAGGTTAAAAGTTTATCTAAAAAGTAAGAAAATTAACCCTAACTGCTTCTCTACAAGCTAAATATTGCTTGTCTCTGTACTGCGAGTAGGAGTGAGCGAGAAGTCAAATTTCTACTTACTTGATGTCCGCACGGATGTAGTTGAGCAAACCATTAATATCGGCAAAATTCTTAAATTTAGTTAACAAAGGCTCTGACTGCTGAGGAGGTAGTAGAGCCACTGTGGAAATTTTCAACAAAGATTTAAACATCACTCGTGCGTGTCGAGCCAAAGACGGATCGTTTTTTATAGCATTCCAGAAAAAGCGGGCAGCGATCGCGCCTCTTTGTTGTTTAGGAGAACCTTCTAAGGCTTTAAACGTAAGATACTTGTAAAGGTTAGCCAGACTGTATCTTTTTAAGTGCTGTAAGGTTTCCGGAGCGCTACTATAGGCTTTTTCAAATACTTGCAAAGTTGCAGCTTCCAGCCTGAAAACATTAGCAGACATTGAACTAGCAGATACTCTATATAAAATTTGTGGCGATCGCACGGCGATAAAATGATAACGAGCTGCCAACCGCAACCACATATCCCAATCTTGAGCCGCCGGAAGCGACTCGTCAAAGTTACCTACAGAGTTAAAAGCTTCCCTGCGTATCAAGGGGTTTGAGCCATTTTCTAAGAAATTCACTAACAACAGCTTCTCTAAAACATCGCCATTGGCACTTATATGACTGCCCCGACGCAAAAACTGGCTAGAGTCATCTATATAGTCTGTCCAACTATAAGCAACTCCCGCTTGAGGATTGTCGATCAGCGCATTTAGCTGCGCCTCCAGCTTATCTTGCGTCCAGAGGTCATCTGCATCTATAAATGAAATATATTCCCCCGAAGCCTGGGCTAATCCCCGGTTGCGGCTGGCAGCTAGCCCAGCATTAGAATACGAAAAGACCTTAATTCGGGAATCGGGGATTTGGGAAATAATATCCAGGCTGGAGTCTTGCGAGCCATCATCTATCGTTATTAATTCAAAATCTGAGAAACTTTGGTTTAAAACCGATTCAATAGTGTCTCGAATGGTAATTTCACCATTAAAAACGGGAACAATAACAGATATCAGGGGCATAGTTCTTATAGCGATTTAGCTTGTGGTAGTTTTCTAGGAAACGAGCGCAATCGAATAAAATTAGGAGTCACATATTTTGGTAATGAATCCACAGTCAACTCGGCGGCTTATCGTAAGCGGCTGGCAGAACATCAAAAGTAAGCTTCCACCTCAAACCAGCAGAAGAGTTGGAACGCTGATCGGAAAATTAGCAAAAACCCCTATAGGGCGCAAGCTTGGCGTCTGGTATGACGATCGTTCTGCTGACGCTTTTTTAATTTCCTTCCCCAAATGCGGACGAACTTGGCTGAGGTTGATGATCGGGCGATCGCTCGAACGTTACTTTGATTTATCTCATCCCGATATTCTGATGAGAACGCTGGAGTTGAGCCAGCTATCAAGTCTACATCCTGACGTACCTAAAATTGTAGTTAGTCACGATGACGATCCTCAATGGAAAAAGCCCCAGGAATTAGAGCAATCTAAGGAAAAATACAAGCACGCCAAAGTTATATTGTTGGTACGCGATCCAAGAGATGTCATTGTATCCAACTACTTTGAACATAGCAAACGCATTAGCGCCGACCATGTTAAAGTTTTAAGCAAGCTAGAACATTTAAAACCTTACGTCGATCGTATAAAACTCTACGAAGGTGACTTGCCTACCTACATACATGAAGAAATAGGCGGCTTTAATAGCTTGTTAAGATTTTACAACATTTGGGTAGAAAATCAGCACGTTCCAACAGGTCTTTTGCTTGTAAGGTATGAAGATATTCATGCCAATCCCCACCAGGAAGTAAGGAGAGTTTTAAACTTTGTGGGGCTAGAGCAAATAAGCGATGAAATTATCTCTGAAGCGGTTGAATACGCATCTTTTGACAATATGAGAAAGATGGAAGAGGCGGATAAGTTTAACTCGCTGATATTAAGACCGGGTAACAAAAAAGATGAAGAATCTTTCAAAACCCGCAAGGGAAAAGTGGGAGGATTTACCGAGTATCTAGATGAAAAAGAAATAGAGTATGTGAATCGCCAAATGAACGAAATTCTATCAGATTTTTATGGGTATAAACCGTGAATATAGAACAGCGTGGCTTGACAGTTTGGTTGACGGGGTTGAGCGGTGCAGGCAAAACTACTATCAGCCAAGCCTTAGAGAAAGAACTGCGATCGCGCGGATGTAAAGTTGAAGTCCTAGATGGAGACATAGTGCGCCAGCACTTAGCAAAAGGACTCGGCTTTAGCAAAGAAGACCGCGACGAAAACATCCGGCGCATTGGTTTTGTAGCCAACCTCTTGACACGTAATGGCGTGATAGTAATAGTTTCCGCTATCTCTCCTTACCGAGAAATTCGAGAAGAATTAAGGGAAAAAATTGGTAACTTTATGGAAGTGTTTGTAAACGCTCCATTAGAGGTTTGCGAACAACGCGACGTGAAGGGACTATATAAAAAAGCAAGAGCTGGAGAAATCAAAGGGTTTACTGGAATTGATGACCCCTACGAGCAACCCCTCAACCCTGACATTGAATGCAGGACTGCTAAAGAAAAAGTGACCGAAAGCGTGTCCAAAGTTATGGCAAAGATAGAAGAATTAAGTTACCTTTGAACTATAAGTTATAAAGTGACTTGCCAAGGTAATTATAGAGACGCGATCGCACTGCGTCTCTTATTTTCATTATTTTTACTAAAATAAATTATTATTAAACTTCCCCTACCGTAAATATCATCTATAAATTACATAAACTCCTACAACAAAGGCTCAATAAAAATGTTTAAATCGCTGTTAAGCAATCTTAAAGCACTGTTCCCCCAACCTCTCAAAAAACGCCTGAAGCGCAGCGTGCATCATTGGCTTAATGTTATCTCAACCGAATATAATTTCCGCTTTAGACGCCAAGCAGTCAAAGAACAATTGAACGCCATCCGCAACTTACCCAGAAATCTCCACATTGAAGGGACTAACATTTGTAATGCCAAGTGTACCTTTTGCGCCTATCCCCAGATGGAAAGAGCAAAGGAAACAATGCCGATGGAGGATTTTAAACGCATCATCAATGAGTATGTGGCGATGGGCGGCAATTATGTCTCGCTCACACCAATTGTCGGAGATCCTTTCGTAGATCGCAACATTTTTGAGAGGCTAGACTACCTCTACTCGCTTCCTGAAATAAAAGGGTTTTACTTCTACACAAACGCAATTTTAATGAAGCCGCAAGTCAGCCAACGGCTTCTTGCTTACGGAGAAAAGTTAGAAATTCACGTTTCATTTGGTGGGTTCGATAGAGAAACGTACAAAGAGATTATGGGCATCGATATGTTCGATGTCGTGCGCCATAATATTGAAGCGTTTATTGACCAGAAAGTTCGATCGGGTTCCGCTACTGGGTTCCAAATTGCGCTGCGCTGTCCTCTCTCAAAGTGTACGGGAGATTTGTGGAAGAAGTTTCGCCAATTGGAACGCGAGGGAGTATTGAAGATCCAGTCTATCCCCGCCTATGATTCTTGGGCAGGAAAAGTAAAGGAAGAAAATCTTAAAAAGGTGGGATTGGAACCAACAGAAAAACCATACAAGCGGGGTGCTTGCGAACTTTTGTATATGAAACCTATTGTGTTGGCAAATGGTAAAGTAAATGCCTGCGCTTGTCGGGATGTTGAAGCTGAGTTAATAGTAGGCGATCTTAAGGAATCTACTCTATCAGAAGTTTGGACGGGTAAGGGTATTGAAGAATTGATTGAGCGCCACGAAAGCGGCGATTTTCCCGATGTGTGCAAGCGTTGTACTTGGTACGTTAGTGTTTATAACCGCCATAGTGCTAATAGCCGGATAAACCAAGCCGCATTGCACTGGAGCGAACAATGATTTTGAGGTATTTTGTAATGGGGAACAATGCCTGAGCGCGAGCGAAGTAGGGAAATCCGAAACGACATCGGTGGGGTATCCTATTTCACGAGTGGGGAGCGATCGCGCAAAATCATTCACATAAATCCTATACACAACTGCACAACACAGCCATGACCGTACTGGAACAGGGCAATATCACTATTCACACCGAGAATATCTTCCCCATTATCAAGAAGTCTCTCTATACAGATCACGAAATCTTCTTGCGGGAATTGATATCCAACGCCGTCGATGCCATCCAAAAACTCAAGATGGTCTCTTTCGCTGGCGAAGTTACGGGGGAAATCGGCGAACCGGAAATTCAGATTGCTATTGATAAAGACAAAAAAACTCTCTCTGTCACCGATAACGGTATCGGTATGACAGCAGATGAGGTAAAGAAATACATCAACCAAGTTGCTTTTTCTAGCGCCGAAGAATTTATCGAAAAGTATAAAAACAACGGCGAACAGGCGATTATCGGCCACTTCGGTCTGGGATTCTACTCATCCTTCATGGTGGCGAAGCAAGTAGAGATTGATACTCTCTCTTACCGGGAAGGAGCGCAAGCCGTACACTGGTCTTGCGACGGTTCGCCAGCGTTCCAGTTAGAAGAGTCCACCAGAACCGAGCGAGGCACTACTGTCACCCTGACGCTTCAAGATGAAGAACAGGAGTACCTTGAACCGATTCGCATTCGCCAGTTGATAAAAACATACTGCGACTTCATGCCAGTTGCGATTAAACTCGATGGCGAGGTCGTTAACAAGCAAAAGGCTCCTTGGAAGGAATCTCCCCAAAACCTGACTAAGGAAGACTATCTAGAGTTTTATCGCTACCTCTACCCCTTCCAGGAAGAACCGTTGTTGTGGGTGCATCTGAATACAGATTATCCCTTCATCCTCAACGGGATTCTATATTTCCCGAAGCTTAAGCCGGATGTAGATATTACTAAAGGCCAGATTAAGCTGTTCTGCAATCAAGTCTATGTAAGCGATCGCTGCGAGGAAGTAATTCCTAAGTTTCTGCTACCGCTGCGGGGAGTCATTGACAGTACCGATATTCCCCTGAACGTTTCTCGTAGCGCTCTGACCAACGATCGCACTGTTCGTAGAATTGCGGATTACATTGCTAAGAAAGTAGGCGATCGCCTAAAAGAACTTTACCGCGACAACCGCGAAGAATACATCCGTTGCTGGCAAGATATTGGCACTTTTGTCAAATTCGGTTCGCTCAACGACGACAAATTCAAAAAACAAGTTGAAGACATCATCATCTATCGCACTACAGTTAATCTGAGTGCTGCTAGCAGCGATACCCCAGCAGTCCAGGTACAAACTGAAGGGGAAGATGCTTGGCAAGACGTAACTCCCAAACCCTCTGACAATAAGGATTCTGAGGGTAAATCTTACACCACCCTTAAGGAATACCTGGAGCGTAACAAAGACCGCCACGAAAATCGCGTCTATTATTGCACCGACGAATCCTCCCAAGCCACCTACGTGGAATTACATAAAAAGCAGGGTCTGGAAGTCCTGTTTATGGATTCCTTTATTGACCCTCACTTCATTTCGTTCTTAGAGCGGGAGTATTCTGAGGTTAAGTTCTCTCGTGTAGACTCCGACTTAGACAAAACGCTGATTGACGAAGATAAAGCTAGCGAAATTGTTGACCCCAAAACCAACAAAACCCGCAGCGAAACGGTTAAGGAATTGTTCGAGAATGCTCTCAACAAGCCGAAAGTGAATATCCGAACCGAAGCGCTGAAGTCGGATGATCCGCAAGGAACGCCGCCAGCGATGGTACTTTTACCAGAAGCTTTGCGACGCTTGAGGGAGATGAACGCCTTAATCTCGCAGCAAAATGTCGAGTTCCCTGAAGAACATATTTTGGTAGTTAATACAGCGCACCCACTGATTCAACAGTTGGTCGAGATGAGCCAAGGTAGTATCGTCCAAGCTGAGGGTAAATCTCCTTCCGGTGAACTGGCTAATATGATTTGCCAGCACGTCTACGATTTGGCGCTGATGGCTCAGAAGGGATTTAACGCCGACGCGATGAAATCCTTTGTTGAGCGGTCGAATCAGGTACTCACTCGTTTGACGCAACGCTAGTAAAAACCCCTCCCCCTTGCGGGGACTGAGGAATTTTCTCGTTCCCTGGCTGGAGCTTGGGAACCCACAACTAGAGGCTCTGCCTCTTTTTTTGTCTATGTTCTCTTAATTGGGACTAGAGGCTGGAGCCTCTATGCACCGCATTTCCTCGCGGAGCCAGGGAACGAGAGAATAACAGTTTTTATTCAGGTCGAGCAAACCTCAATCGGGAATGTAGTATTGTAAGTATGCTGGCAGAAGCTGTTTTTGTATAAATCCCTATCAGGGATTGAAATACAATAGAAGGCTGTACCTAAATTTAACGAACTCAAGATACGAGGTTTTTTATGTCGCGCAGATGCCAGTTAACCGGGAAAAAGGCTAATAATGCCTTTGCAATTTCTCACTCGCACCGCCGTACCAAAAAGCTACAGGAAGCTAACCTACAGTGGAAGCGGATTTGGTGGTCGCAAGGAAACCGTTGGGTGAGGTTGCGGCTCTCCACTAAAGCAATCAAGACTTTGGGACACAAAGGTTTGGACGCGATGGCAAAGGAAGCTGGGATTGATCTGAATCGTTTCTAAGACGATTAAGCCCTGGCGATCGCTACATTATTATCCCCCTAACCGCGTTCAGGCTCCCGCCTGCATATGTAATGCGGTTAGGGGGATATTTTTTTTGCTGCTGCTTGCATTGCACAAGCCAAACAACTATCGTGACGCAATTTCTTTTAAATTAGCTAGGAGTCTCTCACAGCTTTAGTTTTAAGCGTTAAACCCCACCCAAAATCTAAAATCTAGAATCTAATATGGGTAAGGGTGATAGGTTTTACCAAACACCTGGGTACGATAAGTGTAGTTACCCTAGCCCTAACTCTAACTTTTGTTAAGCTATGGTAAATTTTTCGGGGTAGTCTATGAATTTTCGTAAATCTCTCTCGTGAGAGAAGCGCGATCGCGGCCTTAATTTCAAAATACGAAGTGGGGTTCGCATATCCGGACATCTAATCAAAAAATTAACCAGAGCTTCAGCAAATCTGCCTGCGTATTTTCTCGGTTGATAGCAATGGTTATTGTTGTTATGACAGAAGAGAACCGCAAGTTAATGAAGTTTCGATGAATTCTACCACAAAGCGGGATTGTTGGAACTCGCAGCAAGGTCTACCTTAGCAAATCTACCAACAACTCCGATAAATTACATTAAATTTTCACAATCAGCCAGCAGTATCTAAATGTTTGACAGGAAATTGGCCATGTCACTCAGCAACAAGCTAATCAAGGGTGTCAAAAAGTTCAGCCGCCAGCTTTGGCAGGTATCTAGAACCATTACCAAAAGCCTAATGACGTGGCTTTTGCGCGGGATGATGCTTAGGGGACGGAGGAACCGCGCAACAAACGCCGGATTCGTGTTGCCAACGGTGACAATGGTACTCCTGGTAGTAGTGTTGCTGACAACAGCGATCGTCTTCCGGTCTTTTGACAGGGCAAAAAATGCCAGCAATATCAGGGTGAGCGAGACAGTATTGGCAGCTGCCACTCCTGGAATTGACCGCGCTAAGGCAAAAATAGCCCAAGTATTTAAAGATCCCGATGTGAACAAAAACAAACCATCGGAAGAACAATTATATGACGTAATGTCTAGGCGGAAATTTACCTTTGGTGATGAAATACAGCTGACGCTGGCTTATGACATTAATAACAGCGGCGGAATCGAAAGCACCACCATAGCTAATCTGGCAAGTGATGAAACCCTAAAGACCGCATGGAAGTTTCCAGTTGATACAAATAATGACGGTAAGTTTGATAGCTTCACACTTTACGGTATATATTTCCGTACTCCTGATGCGCGTACGACTAACTCAAACAGAACTCCTGTAGAGGCTAGAACAACGCCGATGGATGAGACTTTGGCAGGGGGAGCATGTGCCCAGGCTGCCGGTACAGCTGCTAGTAAGGCAGATGGTGCAGGTTGGTATACTATCGGTAACAGAGCCAAGAAAAGCTTCCTTGTATACACGGCAACAGTGCCAATTACTCAGGCGGATATAGATAGTCTAGACCCTGATGTATATAAAAATAAAGAAGAGCAATTCCAGACTTATAAGGGGAACCAAGGCTTTTCTGCTGTAGAGTACCAACAAGATTGGGCACAGATACCGTTAGACAACAATGCCGTAGTTTATGAAGATGACTTGGTAATTACGCCTGGTTCTGGTATCAACCTGAACGGTCGAATTATGACCAACAGTAATCTTATTACCGGCAGGGAATCAGCACAAACAGGCGAGATAAATTATTACCTAGTAAGCAGCCCGAATTCTTGCTTTTACAAAGAGGAAAATAGCAAGATAATAGTTGGTGGAAATGTAGTTGTTGGTAGACCTGGTGCGACCACACCGTTTCTACCGGTTGACGTTCATCTGTTCAACCAAAGCAATAGAACTGCGACCCCCAACAGAGTTCAACTAACAACGACAAATGACTCAGTAATTGATACGGCCAGCCAGATAGCGTATAACAGTCGTACTTATGCTGAACGAATAAACTCCCTAGTAAATACATGGGTAACTACAAACCCTGGTTCTTTACAAGGGGATGGTGCATTTTATAACGCTGCCGATCCAGATGATGTAATAAAGGCAATTAAGAACAACATCAACCCCAGAGATCCGCAGGTACGCCTGAAAGAATTAGAAGCTCACTTCAAAGACACCACGCGCCGCGTAGCTTTTAAAGAAGATCCTTTTATAAGTACGGCCCCGCAACAAGCAAACATACAAGGAACCAAGGATACCGTGCGACCCCAGGATCTTTGGATGTTCCCAACCGATCCTAACAACGGCTTTGAGAGCAGCAGCTATAGTAAGGTTCTTCTAAGTAATTCAGGTAACACAATAAATCCACCAGCTACAGACCCAGAAAAACAGAAAGTGATGAAGAGGGAGCCATTGCTGGGCGATCGCGTTGTGGTGGGCAATGGCTTACCTGCCAAATGGGATGTTGTAGCTGGAAGAATCTTGGGCGAGGAGCGCAAACAACTCATCAAACCCTCTGGCGATGCAGTATGGAATGGTTCTACGCAGAAGCGTTATCGCATTACCCAGACAAGACCTCTTTCAGATCTGGGGGATACAGATAGAAATGGCTTCTGGGAAGAAAGTGCGGCTAGATCCCCACAGCAGTTGCTAGATGGCTTCGGAGGTATGCGGGTAGTTACTGGGGCTGGCATTTACGTGGATGATGATGGCGATATTGCGAAGGGGCCTCCAACATACAAACGCCAGGACACAGATTCTAGTAACAAAGGTAAAACATCTTTTCTACCCCCTCCGCAATGGGATTTGAAATACGATCCCCAAGGGACTGCTCCAACCAAAGTCAACCTGGAAAAACTAAAGCTTGCAGGTGAAGACCCAATACTGGTGTGGCCTGACAGCATGCCTATGAGGGGTGGGTACGAGGAAATTAATGGGAACGAAGAAAACCCCATTCCATTAGATAGAAAAGGCGATCTCTTAATGAGAGCGACGGCAGTTTATCACTACGCCACAGATGCAGTTACCAATGTGAACCGTAGCGATATGAAACCGATCGCCTGTGTGAGTAGCTACTACAATCCTACAGATGAAAGGACAGCTAGAAATGAGGCAGGCTTAAAGGATGTGAGCGGCGTGATTGATACCAATGGTGATGGCACGCCCGACACCTTAGCCAATGGTAAGGCAATACTGCCAGCACTAGGAGCTAATGATGGCAAGTCAAACAATGGTATCGTTTACCAACCAGTTGATAGAGGCTCTTTTGCAGGATCTTTAACCCAGCTCAGGCGCCAAGCCAGACTTGTATATCCAAACGGGCGCTTTGCCAACGAACCCTTGAGAAATGCGATCGAGAAATATACTGCTGGTGCTTTTGCAAATTTCACGATGGCTGACTATTCAGCAGTAGATACGGCCCTTTGTGCTCTCAGTATCTTGGATAAAACGGCAACCCCCGCAACTGTAGTACCTGATGGAGCAATCTACGAAACTGCATTTCTAGATACTCGCGAAGTTAAGGAAATTGACAAAGTTAGGCCGACTCCTGGAACGGAAGCAAGCTATGACGTTTTCGTGGAAGATCGTCAGCCACTGGAAGTTAAAGCAACAGTATTGGATTTAAACTTGCTACGGCAAAAACAAATTGCAATTCAAGGCAGCCGTCCAGCTAAACCAGAGCCAGAGTACTTGCTGCCAAACAGCGGGATCATTTATGCAACGCGAGATGACGCTGCGCTAGATCTGAGCAACAACAGTATAGATACTGCAACTCAAAAACGGCTGAGTTCGACTGACTTGGTGCTAGATCCTACGCGCAGGATTAGTGGAATCATGCTGGTTAACGGTACGCGCCTAGATCGGCCAAACACCACATATCAAGATATTGAGAAGGGTTTGATCTTAGCCACTAACTTACCAGCTTATGTCAAGGCCTCGGTAAACCCCATTTCAAGTGATGCTTACACCAAGACTGGCTTCAACCTGCATCAAACCCCAAGTGGGAGACTGCTAGAAGAGTTCAGCGATATCAAGCTAGCAACAAAAGCCGGTACGTGGACATCCGCAGACTTCTATGGTCGTAAAGATACAGCTCTAGATCCAAACTTTGCTTGTCGTAAAGGCGACCCCAAGCTGCCAAATTGTACGGAGGGAGACTTATGGCGACAGGCAAGGGTGCTGGCAGATAGTGTAACTTTACTTTCTAGTAATTTCCAGTTTGGTTTCCGGGCGGATGGGGACTATGACTTGAGAAATAACGCTGGGATTGCCACCGTTGATTACACTCAAGGCGATAGCGAGAATAAGTTTGAGATTCCACAAAGCGTCGATGAAACAAAGAATGGTGCTTTGCTGGGTATTGACCTAGATGGTAATGGAAAGGAAGAAGGTAGCGTCCCCGTTGACCAAAAGAAAGTCCCTGTCTCCTTGCTGCGTAGGTTTAATGGGTTTTTCGATAATGACTTCGTAACGAGCGCTCCTTGGTTTGATGTTAACGGATTTCCCGCTGATAAAAATGCCGCTACTTCCGGATTCCAGGGCAGCTCTTATGCCAATAACTTAGTAACGCCGATTCAGCGGCGGGCGCTTTTCCCAGAGTTCTTGATGGAAATTTGCCGGAAGATCCCTGTTTCCGAATGTGGCCCCAAGGACTGGTTTGTGGGCGTGGCTGGTGATACTCCTGGTGACGACGAACGTGAGGTGACAGCGCGTGAAATAGTCGCAAACGGAAAATACAAGAATAAAGTTAAGGTTAGCGAGCTTTTAGCGGGTACCACAGCTAGACCAGCTTTAAGAGAAGCAGATCAACGCTATCCTCGTCGAGTCGCATTCTATCGCGACAGAAATAATCAACTGCTAGATTTGGAGGTGCTGGGAATCGGTAATAGCAATGACGCTTTTAACGATGACGAAGCAAAAGTCAAAAGATATAACCTAGATAGTTACGACAACACAAGGCGCCCTCGGTTGCATCCCACAGCTTTGTGGTACAGGACAACAGCCGGTAGCAACTTTACCTACAACCCTGGCAACCCCCTGTATGTAAAACCTCCAGAAACACTGCTGGGCGAGCCGCTTTTAGTGCCAGTCCTGCAAATTCAGACGCCTTTTGGTGCGGCTACCGCTAATGCCCCCTTAGACGTTGAGCGCTCGATGGGAACAACAGACCCGAGCGCATCACCGACGATACAAACCCGACCAGGCACAACCGTACCGCGCAACACCATACACTGGATTCAGCCAGCTCATTATCCAGGTAATGCCACAGGCTCTACTAACAGCGAAACCTTCAATATGGTAATAGCTGGAGGCGATACTCCGGCCACTGATACTGCACCTAACGGTGGTCTGCCTAACTTTGTGCGGTTGCTAGAAAACTGGCAGAAGAGCATTCCCAGGATCAGCGGGGGTCTGATACAGTTCAAGCGCAGTATCTATGCCACAGCTCCTTACGAGGTGGTAAGAGCAGGTGCAGCAAATACGAATAGGGCAAGAGATCTAAGCCGGTTTGGCTACGAGATCGAGAACAGTGGTATGGCTGATAACAATAGACCGTACAGGGTAAATAACAGTGCGGGCAGATCCCCATTCTTCCTCGCACCTGACAAGCGCGAGTGGGGGTTTGATGTAGCTTTGCTGTCTCAGTTACCAGACTTGTTCTCCCAACGCTTCACAAGCCCATCTTTAGACCCAAATGAGTTTTACAGGGAAGTCGGTCGGGATGACAATTGGGTAAAAACGCTATTGTGCGCGAAGCAGGCCACGGGGACTCCAGGCAATTTACAACCTGCTATCAATTCCCCGCAATATCGTCCTACTCAGTTTTGTAACGCAAAAAGTGGTGGCTGATCGTGATGAAACGCAAACAAAAGCAGCATATTCCTCACTCTAGTCAGGCTGGTTTCACTCTCATCGAGTCGTTGGTGGCAATTATAGTGGTAGCCGTTCTGCTGACAGCAATGGCACCTGTTATGGTTCTATCTACAGCGACAAGGATGCAGTCAAAGCGGGTGGAACGGGGAGTCGAAGCCTCCAAAGCCTACATCAATGCTCTCCAGTCAAGAGCGATTCCGGCTCCCGCCCACACAGTTCAGGTAGTGGGGGAGTACAAGCCCCCCACCACCGTTGGCGGAAAAGGAGAATTCACATCCAAAAGGGGTACTTTCACTGATGCGCCTGCTCCAAGTGCAGCAGATTTTACCTGTACCACACCAGGCGCAAATGGATACTGCAAAAACACTCCGGGAGCGACCTTGTACTGTTTCGATATTGACGGTATTGCTGGCTGCGATAGTACCAGTCAGAGGGATTTGATAGTTCAGGCTGTTAGGAGTACAACAGTTGCTAATGGTAGCGATGATTCCGATAAGGGCTACCTGATGATGGTTAGGGTTTATAGGGCAGATGCCTTAAGGAACGGCGGTTTGCTTAAGACACAGAAGCTACAAGGTCAAAAACAAGCAACTTCTACAGCAGGAATGGGCGCTCGCCTATTGCCCCTGGTAGAAATGACTACAGAAATACGCCCTGCGAGACCCGACTATCAGGATTTCTGCGATCGCATTAGTTGTAAAAACTAGCACAGTCTAATGGGTAAAGCTAATTCAGCTGTTGCCCGTTTCATATTTGAGGATTTGATAGATGTCAGGGGAGAAAATGGCACCATGCTCGGACTAATCAAATTTATACTACTCGGCCAGTTGAAACGGCCTAAGCTAGCTGGGAAAAATAGCGGCTTTACCCTAATAGAAGTGTTGGTGGCTATGATATTAGCGGTCATAGTCCTCGTCCCTCTGATGGGGTTTGCTATCAACATGGTGGACTCAGACCGCAAAGAACAAGCAAAGTCAACATCAGACCAAGAAATTCAGTCAGCACTGAACTATATTGCTCAAGACCTGCAACAAGCAGTATATATCTACGATGGCGCAGGCATAACCGCCATTAAATCTCAACTGCCCCACGCTACTAATACTTCTCAAGTTCCCGTACTTGTATTTTGGAAGCGCGATATACAGCCGAACGTCATACCTATTGGGAGTGGGACAAAGTGTAGTAGCACTCCTAGCAAGTGCGATGACGCTTTTGTGTACTCGCTGGTGGTTTACTACCTCATGGATAATGGTAGTACGCAGAATGTATGGTCTAAGAATGCATACAGTATTGGCCGAGTTCAAATAAATGGTAGTCTAACAGATGCAGCCGGTAAGGATCTCGTAAAGGCATCTCCAGGATATAAGATATTTAGCCTTGATGGTTTGGGTACGCTGTCAGACAAAATGAATAAGTGGCAAAAAAGTACTGATACCAATATAGACACCAACCCTACTGCAAGACTGATTGATTATGTCGATAAAACTACTGCTGGAGTACCGGAACTGACTGACTGCACGAAATTATTTCTTCCCGACTCCGATCCTATAGTTGCAGCCACCTATACTCAACAAAAATTACAAACTCCAAGTTATACCGGTACTGACGCAGTCGATGCCAAGTTTCAAACACGTAGCTTCTACGCTTGTGTAGATTCAAATAGAAATACAGCGCGAGTGTTTATCAGAGGAAATGCTCTCGTTCGCTTTAGAGACTCCCCAGCCTCTAAATATAATCCGAATGCGGCGGCTTATTTCCCCATAGCAAGTGTCCAGGTTCAAGGACGCGGTGCTTTAGCTAACAACCAATAAAAAGGAGAAAACACTATGCACAACCTGGCATCGTGGAAAATTATACAGCAATTATTGTTAGAAAAAGAAAGCAATAAGCGATCGCAACCTGGAGCGAAGTTGGTGCGTAGTGGATCTAACTCTGGATTCACGATGATCGAGTTGTTAGTAGTGATTATAATCGTAGGGGTTCTAGCCGCGATCGCAGGCCCTAATTGGTTAGCCTTTACTAATCGGCAACGTATAAGTACAGTTAACGATGCCGCCTTTAGAACCTTACAGCGAGCGCAGTCAGAGGCTAAAAGAACAAAACTAGGCTACACCGTTAATTTTAGACAGCCTGCAAATGCACTTCCAGAGGTTGCTGTTTATGAAACTGGTAGTACGCCGGAATGGAAACCATTAAGCGAAAATTTAGAGTTAAAACCGAGACAAATTAAAATTATCGCACCTACAACCCCCATTTCGTTTGACTACCAGGGTAATGTAGATAAAAGATCCCCCACTACCCTTCCCGCTAAGGTTATAGTATCTGTACCCAATAGTGGCAGGAAGCAGTGTGTAATTGTGGACACTCTTCTAGGAGGAATGAGAACAGCTTCCGGGTCGGGTTGTTAATAGCAAGACTTTAGTTAGTAGGGGATAGATAATAAAAAAAATACATTTATCCAAACCTTCTGCTGAATAATCAGTAAGAATACAGAAGATAAAAAGCGCACTTATAGAGAAACTAAAGAATAAGGTGCGTCTTTTTGTATATAACCAATGTTGACCCGAAAGCCTGTTCGCGATCGCCTTGGATTCACGCTCATAGAAATGGTAGTAGTTGTTTTAATTGTCAGCATTTTGGGCGCGATCGCCGCCGCTAGCTGGACAGCTTTCCTTAATCTTCAGCAGCTTAACACCTCCCAAGACCAAGTTCTCCGAGCCATGCGCGAAGCCCAAAGTAACGCCAAACGCGACAAACTTACTTGGCAAGTCAGCTTTCAACAAGTCAAAGGCGTCGCTCAGTGGGCAGTTAACCGTTCTGAATCCAACGAATTCATCCCCGCAGGCATTAGTTGGAATCAACTCGGCCAAAATATTCAAGTAAACAAAGACGCAACAACTTTATATCGAGAAACTCAAGCAGGTAGGTGGCGAATACAATTCAACTATAAGGGTCATCCGCAAGATGAACTAGCTGGAACAAAATTAGGAAAGATAACGCTATCTATTCAAAATGGCGGTCAACGCAAACGTTGCGTAATTGCTTCTACCCTAATAGGAACGTTACGAACAGATAAAGATAAAGACTGCTCAAAATAACTATAGCCTTTCTCAAGTGAATGAGGTATAAAAGGGTGAATATTTGATGAGTTAAAAATGAAAGCGTACTCCATTGATTTACGGCAAAAGATTATAGATGCGTACCACAGCCAG